>JAYUQE010000489.1:0-21880 GCA_043756905.1 Burkholderiales bacterium
TCGGCCGCTTGCTCTTGCGACAACACGGCATGAAAGCGCCATTGGCGGCGGTCGACCACCTCGCCCAAGGGCGCGCTGCGGTCGAGCCAGGCGCCAACACGTTCATGCAGGGCGGGCGCCACCCATTCGCCATCTTGTTCAGCACGAATGACCAATTGCGCGTGCATGCGTTGCAACTCCTGCATGCGTTCATGCAGCGCCTGTGCGCGGCTTTGCAGGGGCCCCACATCGGCCAGCGAGCTGCCAAAGGCCTGGCGCAACTGGGCCTGCACTTCGGCCATCTGTGCTTGGCTGGTGAGCCTCAGGGTATCGAGTTCGGGGTTGTCCAGCCGGGCCAGCAAATCGCCTTGCTTCACGGTCTGGCCATGCTGCACGGCCAGGCTCACCAGCCGGCCCGGCGTGGGCGCATAAACGGGCTGGCTGCGGTGCGCCTGCAGCACGCCGGGCAGGCGTTCTGCATGGGGCAAAGGCAGCGCCACCAACAGCAAGAGCAACACGCCGAGCACAGCGCCCAGGCGCAGCAAGGCACCGGTGCGCCCGGCATGCCAGGCGGCGCTTTGCAGGTGCGTGGCCAGTTTGAACAGGGGCATGGCCACCATGGTGATGGCGGTGGTGGCCAGCAGCACCACGCCGAGTGCGAACCATTGGTCGGCAACGAAGAACAACACGCCCACGGTCACCAGCCAGCGGTAGGCAAAGGCCAGGGCGCCGTAAACGCTGTACCACCAGGTTTCACTGCGGCTGGTGGCGCTGGCCACGGCCTCTTTCATGCCCAGCACAAAGCGGCTGCCGTAATACAGCCACTGCGCCTGCGCCTTTTGGTACAGATTGGGCAACTCGGCCAAGTCGCTCAAGATGTAATAGGCGTCATAACGCAGCAGCGGGTTGCCGTTGAAAAGCAAGCTGGACACCGAGCCCACCACCATCACATTGAAGGCCAGGCTGTGCACCAGGCCGTCGCTGGTGTGTGCCCACACCAAGGCGGCGACTGCGGCGGTGAACAACTCCACCAGCATGCCGGCGGCACCAACGTACGCGCGCTGCCACTTGTTGCGCAAGCCCCAACTGGCGCTGGCGTCCACATACGGCATGGGCGTGAAGACCAGGAACATCATGCCCACGGTGGGCACCTGGCCGCCATAGCGTGCACAGACAAAGGCATGCCCGGCCTCGTGCAGTGCTTTCACCAGCGCCAGCGACAAATACAACCAGGGCAGGTTGGACAAGGACAGCAGCCCCTGGCCTGCCGACCAGGCCGCCTCGCCGCGCTGGAACAACGCCGTGCTGCCGGCCACCACCACCGCCAGCCACAGCGCAGCGGCCATCGGCCCGGTGCAGGCGCGGACCAAGGTTTGCGCGTTGTTCAGCCAACGCTGCGGGCTGAACAAGGGCACACGAATGAACAAGAAGGACAGCGCCTTGCCGGTCAGTTCACGGCGGCGCTGCGTTTGTGTGCGCTGCGCGATGGCGGCCTCGTCGGCGCGAGCGCCGAAGAACAGCAGGTTCGACAGGTGCAGTTGCGACAGCAGCCGCACCACATCGTCTTGCGTGGGCAGCTTGTCGGGTTGCGCCTGCGCCCAACCGTGCCAAGCTTCGTCAACGGTGATGCCGGCGTGCAGGCTGCGCACAAAGGCGTAGGCCTGCGGCGTGACACGAAAGAAGCGGTTCGAGTAGGCGTCTTCCAGCACCACCCAGGGCTGGCCCCGGTAGCGCTGCGTTTGCGCGTGCACGGTGGGCTGCAGGGCGACGCGGGTGTGCGCCACCTGGTGCCACATTTCGCTGAACAGGGCGGTGCTCAATTCACCACCAGAAAAACAGCCGCGCCGAGTCCATGAGGCGGTGGCTCAGCAGCCACAGGATCGGCCGCTCACCGGCGTTTATGCGTGCGCTGCCGCTCATGCCGGGGCGCCACCAATCCTGCGCCGGGCCCTGCAATTCGGCGCGCACCAGAAACTGGTTGCCTTCGGCGCCTTTGGTTTGCGCCACGGGTATCACCGCCAGCACACGCAGCGGCAGTTTGTCGTCAGGCCGCGCCACCAGGGCTAACTCACCCGTGGCGCCGGCCTGTACCTGCGCCGCGTCGCGTTCACTCACCTGCAATGTGGCGTAGAGGCCTTCAATGCGCGCCAGGCGGTAGAGCTTTTCGCCCTTGCGCGCCGGCGCACCTTGCAGGTCTTTGCGCTCACCTTCCACCACGATGCCGTCAAACGGAGCGCGGTGTTCGGCCTGCGCCAACTGGTTGGCCACATGGGCCAGGCGGGCGTCGGCTTGGGCTGCGCGCGCACTGGCCACCGCCAGTTCGGCCAGCGCGCCGCCGGCCCGCGCGCGGTCGGCCTCGGCGGTGTAGCGTGTCAATTCGGCGCCGGCGTCGGTGTGCTGCTGGCGCAGTTCACGGGTGTCAAAACTGGCCAGCACCTGGCCTTCACGCACGTTGTCGCCGGCGCTGACATGCGCGGTTTCAATGCGTGCGTCCAGTTGCGCGCTGATGATGCGTGTGGCGTCGGTGGCCATTTGCGCCTGGGCATGCACGCGGTAAGTCCAGCTGCCAAACACGGCATACAACAGCACACCCGAGGCCAGCATGGCCGCGCCGCGGCGCAAGCGCTGCCGTGGGCCCGTCAAACCGCCCAGGCTGCGGCGCACTGATTCGGCCAGGCGCAGCGGCCAACTGCGTTCGCGCATCTGCAGCGTGGCCAGCCAGGGCAACAGCCATTGCAGGCGGGCCAGAAAGTCGCTGCGCCAGGGCAGGCCCGTGGGCGCATTGGCGTCGCCTGCGGCCCACACCAGTTGCAGCACGGCGCACGCATTCGCGCCGCTGGCGGCCAGGGGCAGGCTGAGCAAGGTGGCGCCGTTCAAACCCTGCGCCTGAATGTCATGCGCCGGGCAGGGCGTGGCTGGTGGCGGGGAAGATGGTGTGGTCGATGTCGTGGTGTTCGCCAGCCACAACAGACCGTTTGCATGCACCAGGCTTTCGTCCATGGCGTCGGTCATCTGCGCCACGGTTTCGCTGAAGCGGTCGAAGTGATCGCGGTGGCTGATGGCCACCAGGCGCGGTCTTGCGCCGGGCGTGGCGCACCAGGCCAGGGCCACTTGTTGGGCACCCGTCTCGGCCGCCAAACCATTCACCAGCGCACGAACGGCCACGGCAAAGCCTTCGGCCTGAGACATGCGGGCGAGCATGTCGTTGCTGTGTGCGGCACTGGCCTGGGCGGCAGCGTCTGGCGCAGTGGCAGGCTGGCCTGCGCCTGCGCCAGGTGTGGCCTGCGGCGCCGCCAGTGCGAGGGGTGCTGGCGCTGGCGATGGTGCGTCGCGCAGAGCCGCGGGCCAGGGCGGCTCGTCCCACAACGGCGGTGCGTTGGGCGCTGCCGCCGTGCGGCTGTCATGCAGGTGTGCGGGCGCCGGCAAATCGGCCACCAGGCGCGCACGCAGCAGCAGTTCATTCATCTGCGCACGCTCTTGTTCGGGTATGGCCAGCAGCAACCAGCCGCCCGTCAAACGTTCCAGACGCACGGCCGCCCACCACAGGGCTTGTGCGCCTTGCTGCCGGCCGGGCAGGCTGGCAAAGCCCTGGGTGTGGGCACGCGCCACCAGCTCAGTCAATTCGGTATGCCAATCGGCGCGCAGCGGGTCTTCTCCCAGGTGTGCAGCGTCGGTGCTGCGGCCCAACACCTGCCAAGGTGATTCTTGGGCACGGGTGATGAGCCACGCGGCGCGGGCGCGCGTCAAGCGCTGCAGGGCATCGGCCAGGCGTTGCCAGTAAGCCGCATCCACCGGCGCACCGCGCATCTGGTGCAACAAATCAATCAGTTCGCGGGGCGACAGGCTGCGCACATCCGGCGCCGCAGTTGCCGCCGCCGCCGCCGCCGTGCCGCTGTGCTCGCGCGTGGCGTCGCTCATCGCGCGGCCACCGCTTCCAGGCGCAACATGGCCTTGATGCCCGGTGGTATCTGGCCGCTGGCGTTTGGAATGCGCAGCCGCACTTCCGACAAGCCGCTGGCCGCGTCCACGGTGGGCGCCACGTATTGCACGGTGGCTTGTGCCGGGGCCAGTTGCAACGCCGCCTCGAACGCCACGTTCACGTTCTGGCCGGTCTTCAGGCTGCGTGCCACCGCCGCCGGCAGGTTCACCCGCATTTGCAGTTGGCTGGCATCCACCAGCTCCAGCACCAAATCGCCCGGGCGCGCCCATTGGCCGACATCGACCAGCACCTTCGTCACCGTGCCGGCCACCGGCGCATGCAAGCGGCGTTGCGCGCGTTCTTGCTCGGCGCCAGACAGTTCCAGCCGCTCGCGTTTCTTTTGCGCCTGGAGTTGTTCCAGGCGGCCGCGCGTGGCCAGGAAATCCAGCTCCGCACGCGAAGCCTCTTCGCGGCTCAAAGCGCCGCGTGTCTGGGCCAGGCGGCGCGCATCTTCGGCCAGGGGTTGCACCAATTTCAGGCGCTCTTCAGTCGTGCGCAGTTCGGTTTCATCTTCCAGCAAGGTGCGGCGCCGCTGCTCTTCGGTGGTTTGCAGTTTGTCGTCCAGTTGCAGCAGGGCTTCGTTGGCCTGCACACGCCGGCCAGGCTCGACCCACACCTTGGACACCACGCCAGGTACGCTGACACTCAGGCTGAGCTGATGGCGGGCGTGCACGATGCCGGTGTATTCCGCGGCCCAGGCCAGGCTGGCCGTGGCCAGATACAGGCCCAGCCCCAGCACCATGGCCAGCGTGTTGACACCCGATCTGGGCCCCAAGGCCGGCCAAAGCCGGCCGCCCCCCAAGGGGATCAAGGAAAGTGGCAAAGCCACATTTCCTTGAGAGCGTTGTTGCGACATGTGCAGCTCAGTCTTCAAGTTGAATACCGTGGGTTTGCAAGAGGGAACCGTCGGCCAGTTGCACGGCCAGGCGGGCTTGTTCAACGCGGGCGCGCACATCGGCCAGGCGCAGTTGGGCATCGATGACATCGGCTTTGCGCCTTAGCAGGCGGTTGCGCGGCGCGCTGCCTTGATCGAACTGGATTTGCTCGGTTTGCAGCAAGGCCTCGCGCGCCTGGGCATCGGTTTCGGTTTGCACCAGCTCTTGCGTGGTGGCACGCCATTGCTGCCGCCGGCTGTGCAGGTCGCTCAGCAAGGCCTGGCGCACGCTGCGAATTTCGGTCTCGGCCTGTTCCAGCCGCAAGGCCTGCGCCTGGGCCTGCGCCTTGGCGCGCACATCGCCACCAAAGGGCATCTCAAACACCAGGCCCACGGTCCAGTCCGGGTTGCGCCCGCCGTTGCGCCAGGCTTGCGATGCGGCGTCGCGGCCACTGGTGGCCAGGGCATTGCTGCTGTATTGCAGTTGCACATCCAGGCTGGGCAAGGCGCGGTCTTGCGCCAGTTGCAAGCGGTCTTGGGCCTGCGTGCGTTTGATCATGGCCATGCGCAACGGGGGCCAACTTTGCAGCGCGGCTTCTTCTTCGGCTGCGCCAAGCGGCCCCGCGGGCGCCGCCGCGGGTGCAACCGCGGATGCAGTGGCAGCGGCCAAGGCCCAACCGCCATCGCCGGCGGGCAGGTCAAGCAACACCCGCAGGCGCGCTTCGGACTCCGCCAACTGTTGCTGTGCGCGGTCTGTTTCGGCTTGGCGGCCCGCCACCAAGGCGTTGGCTTCGTCCAGCGCGGCCGGTGCGATGCGGCCGCCGCCTAGCCGCAGGGCGGCGTCTTCGGCCAAATCGAGGGCGTTTTGCAAGGCGGCTCGGCGCAGGCCCAGGCTGGCCTGTGCACGTTGCAGTTGCCAGTACGCTGCCAGCGCTTCGCTGCTCACGCGCAGCACCTGTTGCCGGTATTGCCAGCGGCCCAGCTCACGCTCGGCGGCAGACACGCGCAAATCGGTTTCCACCACCTGCTGGCCGCGGCCCCGCAGCAAGGGTTGTTTGAGCACCAACACCACGGCGGCATTGCTTTCCGAATCGCCGACGCTCAAGGGCGACGAGGCGATGATGTTGCTGCTGCGCCGGGTGGCGCGCCAGGCCAGGGAGCCTTCGGCGCCGGTGGGCGCGCGCGCACGCACACCCATTTCACCGCCGGTGACGGCTTCGTCCAGCCGGCCAATGCCACCCAGGGCGGCGGTGAGTTGTTCTTCCAGCGTGCGTTGGCGGCTGCGCCCTTCGCGCCGTGCGTTGGCGTAAGTCACAGGCTGGTACAGGCCGGTTTCGGCCTCGTGCCCCAGCGCGGCCACCTGGGCCTGCAAGCGCGCGTAGTGCACATCGTGGTTGTGCGCCAGTGCCAACTGCAGCAAGCTGCGTGGCGTCAGCGCGCGCACGGCGGGCCGAGTGTTGGCGCCGACGTTGGCGCTGGCCTCAGGGCCGCTTGCCGCACCGGCCGCACCGGTGGCAACGGGCGCCGCCGCCAGGGGTGTGGCGGCGTGCGCAAATTGGCTGGCCCACACAACGCCAGGGGCAGAACCCTCTGCCCCTGTTGCCATGGTGCAAAACACAGCCAAGGCACAACCCATGGCAACTGGCAGCCGTAGGCGCATGGGTGGTCCGTTTCTACGCCAGGCTCGGGCGCTCAATGGGTGGGGTTGAGCGGCGTCTTGCGGCGCTCTTTCAAGCCCACCAGGCGTTCGATTTGTGCCAGCGAAATCAGCTGCGCATAAATGGCCGGCAGGTAGCGCTTGGCACGCAATTCGGCAAAGGCCTCATTCGACAGGTTGTTCAGCCGCTCTTCGTTCAACACATAGCAGCCGGCGATGTTCTTCACCTTGTCGTCATCGCGCACGCGCATGTTCAGCGGTGTGAGCATGTTCTGTGCCTTCAGGTGGCGGGTGAATTCGCGTGTCAGCGTGTCCATCTGCTGCAGCTCGCCCAGATAGCGTTTGACGTTTTCCACCACTTGCGTGGGTTCGCCTTGGTCATCGAACAGCGCGGCGCCTTCGGTCTCGCTGACCAAGTCGCTACCTTCGTCGATGCAGATCGTGAAGCGGCCGTCTTCGTTGGTGCTGGCCAGGGCAAACGGGTAGCGGCGAATGATGGCCGGCACATAGCTGGCTTCCCACTTGCCGTCTTCACCCACGAAGAGGTTGTCGCCGGCATCCAGGCCCAACAAGGCCACCGGGCGGAACTCGTCTTTTTCCTTGTCTTCCACAAACACCAGCGGGTAGACCGAGGCGGCGCGGGCGAATTCGTGCAGCGTCACGTAGGTGATGTGAAAGCGCGACGCGAAACCGAAACTGGTGATGTCGCGAATGCGCAGCTTGGCGTGACGTTCGCGGTTGATCGGAGCGATGCGTTCAAACATGGAGGCGTCCTTTGGTTGGAGTGACTTGAGCTCGCAATCTGCGCAACAGATCACGAAACCGGCGGCCAGTATCGGTAGACAGGGCGCGGTGTAAGCAGAGATATCAGGCGAAGAAGTAGCCGAATTTGACAAAAGGCAAGACGGCATTCCTCCTAAGCTAAACCAGCCTGAAGCCGCCCAGCGCCTGCCATTTCGCAGGGCGCTGCCTTGCGTTGACAAAAAGGGATGCCGTGGTTGCCCTGAAAAAACTCTCTCAAGCCGTTCGTGACGCCTATCGCCTGGAGGCCCTGGAGCCGCGGGTGTTGCTCTCAGCAGACCCGATCCTGGGTGCGGCACACGCCTTGCTGATACCCAGCGCAGCGCAAGACGACGGCGCTGATGCGGCCTACCAGCCGCTGGATGCGCTGGCCGAGCGGCCGCATTCGGCCTTGCTGCCGCAAGCGCTGGCGAATGCACCGGTGTCGCTGCTCGACAGTGCACCGGTGACCTTGCGCGACAGCGCATCGGCATCATTGGCCAACACCTTCGCGGTCGACGCCAAGGTGTTTGACGCCGCCAAGCTGCAAGGGCACACGGGTTATCTCGACGGCGTGCTCACCGTTGCCGCCAACGAAACCCTCAAGGGCAGCGGCAAGCTGGAGCTGGGCGTGGTGAACACCGGCATCCTGGCGCCTGGTTACTCACCCGGCATACAGAACCTGCCCACCTTCACGCAAGCCGCTGGCGGTGTGCTGCAAATCGAACTCGGCGGCGCTGCGCCGGGCACGGGCAGTGGGTTTCACGACCAACTCAACGTGACCGGCCTGGCCACGCTGGACGGCACGCTCGAAATCAGCTTGTGGGATGGCTTTGTGCCCACCGACGGCCAGGTGTTCAACGTGCTCACCTATGGCTCTTTGGCCGGGCAGTTTGCCTCCGGCGCCGGGCTGCTGCAAAGCACGGCCGGCTATTGGTTCGAAATCGTCAGCGGGCCAACGGCGATCCAACTCGTGGCCCATGCCGTTGACGACAGCACGGCGGCCATCAACCAGCTGCTCAGCGACGGTGCAGGCGCCGGCGCAGGCGCGCAGGCGCTGCAAGAGCAATTGGGCGAATGGCTGAACCTGGCCTACTACCCTTCAGGCGCCGAATACACCTTCACGGGCAGCCTCGATCTCGGTCAGGGCGTGTTTCTGGAAGGCGACATCACCCTGGGCTTCAGCGCCAACCAAAACCTGCTGGACCCCGAAGGCGTGAGTCGCCTTTTCAACGTCTATCGCATCGGTGTGGACAACGGCGCCGGCCGCTTGAGCCTGGATGGCCAAGACCCGCAAGCGCCCGCGCTGGCCTTCAACGATGTGGACTTCGGTGCCCTGTTGCTGGACGCTGCCGACCCGGCTGTGGACATGGGCTGGTTGCTGGCACGCGGCACGGCCGCCGGCCCCAGCTTTGACGGCGTTGGCGGCTACAGCCTGCAAGCCAGCAGCCTGGGCCTGGAATTCAGCCTGGCGCTCGGCCAGCTTGGCGGCGCCCCCAACACCAGCGGCATCGACCTTTCAGGCCAGCCGCTTAACGTGACGGCCGGCGCGCAAACCTACACCTTCAGCGGCGCCGGCGGCGCCGGCAACTTCGGCGCCTTCAGCGGCACGGCCGTGTTGCAAGCCGGCGCTGTCAGCGTATCTGGATCGTTAGGCTTTGCGGTCAGCGCCGAAGGGCTGGCCGTGGTCGGCAGTGACATCACCGCCGCGATTGAAACCGCTGGCCTGCAAGCCGGCGTTGAAGAAGCCAGCTTCGGCCTGCTGGTCAAGAACGACGACAGCTACGCCCTGCAAGCCAGTGGCGGCCTGTATTTGCAAGGCGGCGGTTTTGTCAACGCCAGCGCCACCCAGGTGCTGCTGCGCATGAACAGCACCGGCGCCGCCCTCACCGGCCACACGCTCGACGTTGCCGGCTTGAGCTTCGAGTTTGGCGACATGCCCGCGCAAGCTGCGCCGGCCTTGTCCGTCACCGGCCTGGCCGTGCAGGTGGGTGAAGAATTTTCCCTCGCCGGTGATTTCGCCTTCGAACGCGACGCCACCAGCGGCGCCATGGAGCTGTATGCCGGCAGTGCCAGCGTCGCCCTGCGGGCAGGCGGCCTGTATGCGGGTGTGAGCAATGCCCAGGTGGCCGCCGTGTTCGACGCCAGCACCGGTGCCATCAGCCTGCTGGAAGCCAGCGGTGCGCTGGACATTTCTTTGGGCGATGCCGTGCAGGCCAGCGCCGCCAGCGTCACCCTGCGCTTCAACGCCAGCGGCAGCGATGCCAGCGGGCTTGAAATTGATGTGCTGGGCCACAGCCACACCTTTGCCAGCGGCTTCAGTGATGGCTTGGCGCAACTGGCCTTGACCGGCGCTGAAATCACCATCGGCGACTTTTTCCAGGCCAGCGGCACCCTGGTGCTTAACCGCGAACTCGATGTGAACGTGAAGCTCGCCGCCGATGTGGCCAGCACCGCCTATGACGACGCCGCCACCGGCGTGCAGGTGGACTTGTTCAGCCTGGGCGCAACGGGTGTGGCGGCGCGCGCCGGCCAGGTTGACGGCATTCACCTTGAGCTGAGCGGCATCGACCTGGCCCTGGCCATCATGGCCTCGCGCACGGAAAGCGGCCGCAGTTGGACCAGTCTGCAAGCCAGCGCGGCCAGCGCCAGCCTGCAAAACGTGGACGGCCTGACCCTGGCGGCAACCACGCTGAACCTGCAAATCAACCGCTTTGCCGCGGCGAATGACGCAGTCGTTGATTTCGCTGCGCAAGCGCTGGAAATTCCGACCAGCACGACCGAAACCTTCAGCTTCGACATGGCCGGCGCGGCCGGCGAGCTGACGCAAATCAGCGGCCAGATGGTGCTGGAAGTGGGCAGCTTCTTCCAGCTCGAAGGTGGCTTTGCCATGGTTTCGCGCAGCGAAACCGTGACCCTGAGCGACGGCAGCGACATTGATGTGGACATGCTGGCCATTGGCGGCAACCAGATCACCGCCTTTGCCGGCAACAACGCCGGCAGCGCTGACGCATTGGGCTTGCAGTTAAGCGAAACCGATTTCGCACTCGCCCTCATGACCGAACAAGGCGGTGCCGCGCGCCAGTTCACCACGCTGCGCGCTGAAAGCGCCGGCGTGGCCTTTGTCGGCGCCGAAGACTATGTGCAAGCCAGCGCCAATAACCTGCGCCTGGATGTGAACCTGGGCATCACCGGCAGCGCGGGCGCGCCAGACCTGGTGGTGGACCATGCCGCGCAGGCGTTGGATGTGATCACCGGCCCGGCCAGCAGCCTGACGCTGGATGTGGCCGGCGCCCTGGGCGAGATGCTGCAGGCCAGCGGCCAATTGCATCTGCGCCTGGCCGGTTTTGCCACGCTCGACGCCGACATGGCGCTGCGCCAATCGACCCACACCCTCACCCTGGCCGATGGCAGCCAAGTGCTGGCCGATGTGCTGAGCCTGGGCGCCAGCAATGTGGTGGCCTTTGTGGGTGTGGAAGGCGACAGCGCTGACGAACGTTTGGGTGTCACCTTTGGCATCGGCGAGCTGGGCCTGGCCTTCATGAGCAGCCGCGCCGACACCAGCCGCCAGTGGCTGGCGGCCCAAGGAAGTGGTGGCAGCATTGCCCTGGTGGGTGTGGACGGCCTCATGCTGCAAGGCACAGCGCTGGAGCTGGATGTGAACCAGGCGCTCACCGCGGGCGACGAGGTGGTTGACTTCCAACCCGGCGCCACGGAACTGGCGCTGCCCACCGGCACCGGCACGGAACTGACGCTCGCCCTGGCCGGCGAAGACGGCAACCAGGTTGCCGCGCGTGGCCACCTCAGCTTGGATGTGTATGGCTTCTTCCAGGTAGAAGGCGAATTCGCATTCGAAGCCAAAACCGTCGCCCTGACACTGGCCGACGCCAGCACGCTCAGCGCCGCTGCGCTGACCATTGGCGCCAGCAGCGCCAGCGCCTTTGTCGGCGTGAACGGCGGCAGCGCCGACGCCATGGGCCTGAGCCTGAGCGATGTGGAATTTGCCGTCGCCCTGCTCAGCGAGCAAGGCACTGCCCCGGGTAGCGCGCCGCGCGAATGGCTCAGCGTGCAAGCCACCATGGGTGCGGCCAGCATCGTCGGCCTGCCCGACGGCTACACCCTGGCCGCCACCGACATGGCCCTGGAAGTGAACCGGGCGCTGACCGAAGGCGCCAGCGTGGTTGACTACGCCGCCGGCGCCACGGCGCTGACGGTGTCCACCGGCCCGCTGGGGGCCAGCCTCGATCTGGGCATGGCCGGCGACAACGGCAATACCCTGCGCGCCACCGGCCATCTGGAAGTGGACGTCAACGGCTTCTTCCAGTTGAGTGGTGGCTTTGCGATCGAGTCGCGCAGCACCACCGTCACGCTGGCCAGCACCGATGGCCAGGCCGCCGGCGAAGAGGTTGATGTCAGCGTGCTCACCCTGGCCGGCAGCGGCGTGAGTGTGTTTGCCGGCGTCAACGGCGGCACGGCTGACGCCATCGGCCTGCAGATGAGCAACATCGACATCGCGCTGGCGCTGTTCCAGTCGGAT
This sequence comes from Burkholderiales bacterium, assembly GCA_043756905.1. Taxonomy (GTDB): domain Bacteria; phylum Pseudomonadota; class Gammaproteobacteria; order Burkholderiales; family Burkholderiaceae_C; genus Rubrivivax. The sequence continues at coordinate 11,807 of JAYUQE010000489.1, forward strand.
GCCGACGCCACGCGGCAATGGACGGCGCTGCAAGCCAGCGCCAGCAGCGTCAGCCTGGTGGGGTTGAGCGATCTCATCCCGGTGCTGACCGACATTCAACTGCAGGTGAACCAGGCCGCGCAGGTGGGCGATGTGGTCATCGACTTTGCCGCCAGCCCGTATGAAGTGCCGCTGGGCCCGGATGCCAGCCTGGAACTGAGCATCGCCGGCAACCTGGGCGAACTGCTGCGGGTGGAAGCCGCCACCACCCTGCGTGTTTCAGACTTCGCCTATGTATCCGGGCGTTTGGGTTTTGCCAGCTTCTCACCCAGCCAGCCGCTCACGGTGCGCAACGCCGCCAACCAGACACAGCAAGTGAATGCCACCAGCATGCTGGCCATCACCGGGCGCGAGCTGGATGTGTTTGTCGGCTACGCCGAAGGCGGCATCGACAGTGAACAGAGCTTTGCCGACCAGGCCGCCAACCTGTATGGCTTCGGTGTTGAAGGCGCCAGCTTCGGTGTCTTGATGGCCAAGGCCGGCGGCCAGAGCTACACCGCCGCCACGGCGGAAATGGACAGCGCCGCACTGTTCGGTTTTGATCCGCGTGATTTCCAGTTGCGTGCCGAAGGCATCGGCTTCGAACTCAACCAGGCCGGCGCCAACGGCTACGCCATCGACTTTGCTGCCAGCTTTGCCGGCGGCGGTTTGGCCCTGGGTTTCGACAACACCCTGGTGCTGAACGAAAGCCGCGCCCTGCTGAGTGTGGTGGTGGAAGAAGCCACCCTCACGCTGGGTGACTACGTCTACGTGCGCGGCGGTTTCAGCTTCGAGAAAACCAGCTTCACCGGGGTGAAGAACACCCTGGGCGCCAGCATCAGCAATGCGCGCGGCTTCACTGTCGGCGCGCGCGACGTGGATGTTTTCATCGGTTATGCCGAAGGCGGCGTCGACCCCGATCTGAGCTTCAGCGAACAAAGCGACGCGCTCTTCGGTTTTGGCATCGAAGGCGTGACGATGGGCCTGGCGCTGATTGAAGGCGGCGGCAAGAAGTACGTCGCCTTGAGTGCCACCTCCCACACCATTGCGCCCTACGGCATCGACCCCGATGACTTCCAGCTCTTTGCCGATGGCATGAGCGTGAACGTGAACATCGCCAGCGCCAACGCCCCGGCGATCGACTTCAGCCGCATGGCCGGTGGTGGGCTTGAAGTTGACTTGGGCGTGGACAGCGTGCTGCTCGACTTCGACAGCACACAAATCGGCGCCACGCTCACGGGTGCCACTTTGCAGGTAAGCGAATTTGTTTATCTGGAAGGCGACTTCGGCTTCCAGAAAACGCTGGACGCCAGCATCGGCGTGAAAGGCCCGTTGAACGTTGAGTTTGCCGACGTGGCGGTGAAGAGCCTGGAGTTCGGCGCCAACAACGTGCATGCCTTCGTCGGCGTGGGCGGCCCCTATTCCGTGCGCGCCAGCACCGATGTGAACCTGGACGGCGTGATCGACCGACTCGACCGCGAGATCAATGCCGACGCCATCGGCCTGGTCATCGACGACCTCGATTTCGGCCTCGGCCTGTACCAGGTGCTGGCCCAGCAAAGCAACCCGCTGAACCGGGCCATCGCCGCCAACACGCGCTTCACCGCGCTGGTTGCCGATGCCGCGGGCATCAGCGTTGAAGGCATCGGCGACTTCGCCGAGTTCAACCTCGACGATGTGGTGGTGAAGGCCAACATCAGCAGCAACCCGCTGTTCATTGCCGATTTCACCCAGGGCGGCAGCCTGCCCGGGCTGGACATTTCGGTCGGCGCCGATGTTGTGACGCTGGACATGGACCAATCGATCCTGAGCGCCAGCGTGGGTTTTGCCAGCGCGCAACTGGCGCACATCGTCAGCCTGCAAGGCGGCTTCACGTTCGAAAAGCGCGTGCTCGAAAACGTCACCTTCAACACGCTGGGCCTGCCCATCGTGACGAACGCCGATGTGCTGGTTGTGGCTGGCCTGAATGTGGCGGCGTTTGCCGGCATCAATGGCCCCTACCGCATCGACTCAAACCTGGATGGCGTGCTGAATGCGCTGGACGAGATCAACCCGGACGCGATCGGTTTTGCCATCGACGATCTCGACTTCGCCTTCACGCTGTTCACGCCCAGCGTACCGGGCGTGCAGTTGCCGGCCAAATTCTTCGGCCTGAGTGCCACCGCCGGCCTGGCCGGCCTGGTGGGCACCGACCCGTTCCTGACCTTGCAGGCCACCGATCTGGCGTTGAAGTTCAACGGCGCCTTTGTGGGCCAGTACCCGTTGCCCGGTGCGTTTGTCGACTTCAGCCTGCTGCCCGATGGCGGCTTGACGATACCGTTCGGCCTGGGGTTGGGCGGCATCGACCTGGGCGCATTGAAGCTCGACTTTGATGCCAACCTGCTCGGCATCAGCCTGGACGCCACGCTCGGCGTGTTCGATCTGTTCGAGATCAACACCAGCTTCGATTTCGAATTCGAACTGCCCAGCATCGGCCCCTTGCTGCCGCGCATTTCGCTCAGCGGCCTGGCTGACTTCTTGCCCGACTTGATGCCTGACTTCCAGGCCTTGCTGCCTGACTTCAACCTGTTCAAAAACTTCGAGCTGTCGATCGGTTGGGATCCGAGTTTTGGCCTGAACCTGCTCGGCTTCATCGACCTGCCCGACATCACCCTGAACCTGGGTGATTTCGCCTACCTGTCGGGCGACTTCCGCCTCAACCTGGGCGACCGTTTCACGGCCGACATGTATACCGGCTTGCCGGGCGATCTGGCACTCATTGAAGCGCTGCTGCCTGCCGGCCTGGCCAATGAAATGCTGGACGGCCTGCGCGCCGTGGGTGACTTGTCGGACGACTATTCGCGCCTGGGCGGCGTCAACTTCCAGGGCTTGAGCCTGGCTGGCACGAACATCAACATGTTCATCGGCGCCGGTGCGCCTGACTTCTCGAAGCCCCTGTCGGAACAGAACGACTTGTTCGGTTTTGGCTTGCAGAACGTCGATGCCGGCCTGGGCATCTTCAAGGCCGATCTGGGCAGCATCAAGACCAAGAACTCGATCTCGTTCAGCCTGCATGCCGATCAACTCGGCACCTATGGTTTTGGCGACATTCTGAAAATCCAGGCCAGCGATGTCACCATCGAAGTGCAAACCGGGGCTGAACTGTTCGGCGGCAAGATGCGTTCGCTGCCCGACTTCAGCAGCATCACCAGCACCGACGGCAATGGTGTGGACCACATCGGCCACAACCTGGGCGACGACGCCAACCCGTATTACCTGACGTTCAACGGGCCTGAGCTGCTGGGCATCGACATCGGCCTGGCCGATATTGCGGTGGCCGATTTCTTGTTCCTGCGCGGCAGCTTTGCGTTCCGCATGGGCGAGATTTACGACGTGGCGGTAAACCCGGGCGGCCTGAGTGCCATCACCAGCAGCCTGGGTGCCGGCATGATCCCGATGCAGGTGCGCGCCCTCACCTTGGGCGGCGCCAACCTGAGTGGCTTTGCCGGCGCCGGTGGACCTTACCGTTATGGCGCAGACGCCAACGCCGACGGCCTGCTGGACAGCATCAACGCCGGCGCCGTGGGCCTGGTGATCGACGATGTCGACTTCGGCCTGGCCATCATGACGCCCACGCTGGCCGCTGCATTGCCCGGTTTGGAGCAATTCGGCCCGCGCTTTGTGACGGCCAAGGCGCACATCGACGTGGCCGACCTGGTGGGTGTGGACCCCGATTTGCTGGAGGCCCACGCCGAAGACCTTGAAATCAACATCAATACGTTTGCCTTGCGCGGTGCCCCGGCGCCGGTGAACGCGGCGCTGCAATTGTTTGGTCCGCCGTCGATCGACTACACCGTCTCGCCAAGTTTTGAAGATTTCACCGAAGACAGCAATGGCAACGGGGCCTTGGATGCCGGCGAAGACCGCAACCAGAACGATGCCATCGACAGCGCCGGTTTTGCCTTGCCTGCGGGCGGCGACAACATGGTCTTCATTGATTTCGACGAAGAAATCATCCAGGCCAGTGCCGGCTATGTGCAGTTCAACCTGGGCGGGTTCTTGCAGCTCTCAGGCAGCCTGGCACTGACCAAACGGGGCAGTGAAACCGTCACGCTGTCGAATGGCGAAACCACCACCGTCACCAGCATCGCCATCGGCATCAATGACGCCTATGGCTTCATCGGCGTGGGCCCGTACTGGACCGACAGCAACAGCGACGGCCGCATTGACGAGGCCGATACGCCGTACAGCGACGCCATGGGCCTGGCCATTGAAGACCTTGATCTGGGCCTGGTGGTGGCCAAGGAACTGGTGATCGGCCCGCAGGGCCTGAGGGTTGGCGTGTACGCCGCCGCGCAAGCCGATGTGAACTTCATCGGCCTGGTCGGCGTGCCCGAAGTCACCCTGGCTGCCGAGAACCTGCAAGTTGAATTCAACACCGGCCTGCGCTTCACGGCCACGCCCGGCCAGTTCAGCAGCGAAGGTGGTTTTGCCAGCGTGCTGGAAGGAGCCGAATTCACCGCCAGCTTCGATGTCATCGACTTTTCGCGCAGCCAGTATGTCGATGTCAACGGCGCCACACAGAGCGGCTACCGCATCGACACCGGCAACGATGCCGAGCCCGTGGTGTTGCAGTACACCGAACAATTTGCGCGCCTGTTTGGCGAGGCCGAGATCGAAGCGCTGGGCCTGATCGCGCTCACCGGCGTGATCGATCTGCGCGCCAGTGCCTCGCAAGGCATACAAGTCTTTGCTGACGTGAACGCCCGCGTGGGCAGCGCCAGCAGCCCCGTCATGACACGCCATGCCACGGGCCTGCTGGTCATCAACGATGGCGGCCTGGCGCTGCGTTTGGTGATGGATGGCTCGCTCGACTTGGGCGCCGCTGCCACGCTGAACGCGGAACTCGAACTGGTGGCCAACACCTTCCAGGAAGAGGTTATCTACACGGTGCCCGAGGCCTTCCTCGACAAGGTGGACTTCGAGACCTTCACCATCCCGGCCACGCCGCCCGGCAAGCCGGACTGGATTGGCGCCTATGTCGCCTTGTACGGCGAAGGCACGCTGTCGCTGCTGGGCGGCGCCCTGTCATTGCAAGGTGATTTCAGCGTCATCGTTTCAACCGCAGGCGCCGAAGTCGGCGTCAGCGCCACGCTTGACTTGCCGGTGCTCGAACCCTTGTCGGTGACCGGCACGCTGGGCATCGTCAGCGATGGCATGTACGGCGCCCTGGAAGTCGGCGGCGCGGGGCTTGACTCGACGCTCATCGATGCCGGCTTGTTCAAGTTGACGGGCAGCTTCCTGCTGCAAATCAACACCACCGGCAGCACCCAGCAAGTGCGTGGCCGCGACGCCGAAGGCAGCGCCTTTGACGCCGGCGGCAACCCGGTCATCGTGAACCTGAACCCGAGCATGCTGCGTTTGCAGGGCACGGCGAGCATTGAAGTCGGCCCGGCGGTGTTGCGCGGTGCCATGACCTTGCTGATTGAAGACGGCTTGTTGCAGGCCGCCGGCAATGTGGCCCTCGACCTGGGCGAATTTGGCGAGATCAACTTTGCCATGGCCGGCGCCTTTGGCCTGGACGCCGGTGGTGATGTGTTCTTTGCCACGCGGGTGGCCACCAACATGCAGTTTGGTGTGTCGGTCATCAACATCAATGCCGCAGCGGTGTTGCAGATCAACACCAGCGCCGGCGCCTACACCACGCCGGACGGCCACACCATTGCCGGCAACACCTTGTTCGACCTGGAACTCGATGGCGCCATCAAGCTGCTGGCGTTTGATGTCAGCTTCGGCGGCCGCTTGAGCGTGGTGGACGAGATCTTCCGCCTTGAATTCAATGGCGCGCTGGACTTCTTCGGCGCCATGACCATCAACATCGATGGCTTCGTGCAAAGCGATGGCCAGTTCGAGGTGGAAGGTGCGGCCACGTTGAACCTGCACCTGGGGCCGCTGCATCTGGAAGCCGGCATGAGCCTGCTCATCAGCAGCCGGCCGCGCTTCAGCGGTGCGGCGTGGGGCTCGCTCGATTTCGAAATCGACATGGGCCTGTTCGACATCGACTTCACCATCGCCGGCTTCCGCGGTGAGATCGACTTGACGCCCGTCAGCGCCTACCTGGCAGCCAGTGCCACGGTGATGGGCATCACCGTGTCGGGCAGCCATTTGTGGAGCTTTGGCACGCCGCCGGACATCAGCCACCTGGCCAGCGACGGCACGCTTTACCTGCACATGGGCGATGCAGTCGGCCGTTATGGCAGCGGTGATTTGTATGACGACATCGTGCATGAGAGTTTCAACGTCGATCAAGACGGCCAGACCATCACCGTCAGCGGCCTCGGCCAAGCAGACAGCTACAGCGCGGCCGGCGTGCGGCGCATCGTGGCGTACGGCGGCAAGGGCAATGATTCGGTCTACATCGGCCCCGATGTGCGGGCCGTGCTCGACATCGATCTTGGCCAGGGCAGCGACAGCATGGTGGTGCTGGGCGGCGGCGCGGGCAGCGTGGTGCGCGGCGGGGCGGGGCGCGATGAATTTGTCGGCGCCACGATCAACGGCATCCGCTTCGAAGGGGGCGACGGCGATGACCGCTTTGTCGGTGGCGATGGTGCTGAAACCATCGACATGGGTGCCGGCAACAACGAGGTGTTTGGCAACGGCGGCAACGATGTGATCATCGTCGGCACCGGCAGCAACAAGGTACAGGCCGGCGACGGCGATGACCTGATCCAGATCAGCGGCTCGGGCCTGCTCACACTCGACGGCGGCCTGGGGCGCGACCGTGCCGTGTTGGCCGCCTTCACCAGCAACGCGCCGATTGCGCTGCGCGACCATGGCCTCAGCGTCAACTGGCTGAACGGCCAGCGCCTGGTGAACTTCAACGACAGTGTCGATCGCATCGAGCTGACTGACCAGAACAGCACCCGCAGCGTGCTGCAAAGCAGCGCCGGTGCAAGCTGGGGCGCCACCGATCTGGCGCTGTATGCCAGCGGCGTGGCCGATGTGCGCAATGCCAACTTCGTGGCCCCGCAAGGCTTGTTCAGCCTGAATGCTGCCGGCATTGACGGCGTGTTGAACACGCAATTGGCCGCGTTGTCGGTCACCAACCGGGGCAGCGCAGGTGCGGCGTTCGCAAACATCACGGTGCGTGAATTCGACAGCCTGGGCGTGCTTGCCGATGGCGGTTTTGGCGGCGGCCTGGTGGCCCTTGCCGGCGCGGTAGATGTGCGCCTGGCGGCCGACGAGGCCTTGCTCAGCCACGGCAGCGGCGTGATCAGCGCCGGGCCGAGCCTGGCCATGGTGCTCAGCGCAGACGATATCGACTTGCATGCCGGCGCCGACAGCGTGCGCGGCACCGGCACGTTCACGCTGCGTGCCACCGACGCCACACAAAGCTACAAGGTGGGCGCGGCCGGCCACAGCGACTATGCGCTGGACTATTCGCAGGGCGGCGCAGCCGGTTGGCTGAACCTGGGAATGCAAGATTTGAGCAGCCTGCGTAACGGCTTTGCCAGCATCAGCATTGGCCACCAGGGCACGGGCGTGCGCATGGTGGTGGGCGATGTGGAAGACGCCACCGTTCGCGGCCGGGTCTTCTCGGCGCGCTTTGACGACAACGCCACCTTGATGGCCGACCACATCGACGTGGTGGGTGATGTGCAATCCAGCGAACGCCTGGAATTGAGCGGGCGCTTGATCGAGATTCAACGCCAGAACCTGCGCGACCCGTTGGGCGCGCCCGACTCCGGCCTGAGTGCACCCCATGTGCGCGTGCTGGCGAGCGAGCAAGTGCTGGTCAGTGGTTGGTTGCGTGGCGCCAATGCGCTGGACGTGCTGGTCAATGGCAGCATGGGCAATGGCGTCTTGGTGCGTTATGCCGACGGCGCCAACAGCCTGACGGTGGACAAAGGCGCGCTGATCACGCTCAGCCAGCCTAACGCCCAACTGAATGTGCAAACCTCGGCCTCGATCAAGCTGGCCGGTGGCGTGGTGGGCTTGGGCGCCGGCGCGCAACTGGTGCTGAACGCCGGCACCGGTTTGGATTTGATGGAGGGCGCCAGCATCGACGCGCCAGCCGCAAACTCACGTGTTGAGTTGCGCGCCAACGACCATGTGCATTTGAAGTCAGGCAGCTCGGTCACGGCCGGCGCCAGCTTCATCGGCGGCAGCAACGTGCCCACCTTGACCGGCGCGGGTGCCGAATTGCACATCATCACCAGCGGCGAATTGCTGCTGGGCGGCGTTGTCAGCACCGCCGGCGCGATGAACGTACAAGCCGGCGAAGTGCAAGGCGACCAGGCCGACTACTTTGACACCCTGCCCGGCCGCACCCTGGCGGCCCTGACGGGCGGCAACATCGCCAGCGCCATCACTGCGCTCAAAGCGGGCAGCTTGAGCCCCGAACTGGTTGCCCTGTTGGCGGCCAACAACCTCAGCTTGAGTGCGGGCGCCGGCGTGGTGGCGGTGGGCGACTACCGGCCCTTTGGCGAGCTGACAGTGGCAGAACAAGCCCAGGTGGCGCAGAGCCTGGGGTACGCCGTGTTTGAGGACGGCGGCTACCACAATGCGCAGCGCAATGTCTTGCGCACCGGCTTGAGCGAAGGCCATGCCGTGGCCTTCAACCCCGGCAGTGTGAACTGGGCCAGCGCCGGCGCGCCCGTTGCCGGCACGCTGTTCGATGCCTACAGCCCGGCGCAAAAAGCCGCCGTGGCCGCACAACTGGGTTACAGCGTGTTGGCCGGCGGTGCCTTCTACAACGCGGGCGCTGCCGCGGCCGATCGTCTGCGCACCGCCTTTGTACAAGGCGAGTCGGCCGACTACGACAACGGCGCCTTCAACTGGGCCGCCGCCGGTGTGGCCGCGCCGTCTGGCGACCCGGCCTTCGCGCAACTCAATGGCGCGCAGAAGCTGGCCGTGGCCAATGCGCTGGGCTACCGCTACGACTATGCACAGATCGACGGCGCCTTGTGGCTGCCCGCAGGCGGGGTTGACTTCCAGGCCATCGCTCGCGAAGTCTGGGTTGAAGCCTTCAGCGGCAATTACGGCCTGTTGGTCAGCAATGCTCAATGGGGCGCGGTGGCCAAACCTTCCCCCGGCACTTTGTATGCCGGGTTGACGGTGGCACAACGCGCCGTGGTGGACGCGGTGATCCCGTTCGAGCCCGACATGGGCACGGCCTATGGTGATTTGACCGGCGACCAGCGCAAGGTGGTGGACAGCCTGTTCCGCCCGAGTGTGGACACGGCCTATGTGAACCTGACGGCGGCACAAAAGACGGTGGTGTTGAACGCCCTGGGCGCACAAGCCAGCCCGCAATTCTTCAACTACGACGCCGCGCCGGGCCGCAAGCTCGTGACCAGCTTCAGCGAAGGCACGCTGACCGATTACACCAATGCCGATGTGTACTGGGGCGATGCCGGCGCACCGGCCGCCAATGCCTCATTCGCCAGCCTGAGTGCGGCGCAAAAGCATGTCGTGGCCGCCGCATTGGGTTATGAAATGTTTGGTGGCACGGTCTTTCACAAGGCCAGCGCGCCGCAAGGCCAGAACCTGGTGCAAGGCTTCAGTGCCGGTGGCGCTGACTTCGACATCCGCAGCATCGATTGGGGCGGCGCTGCGGCGCCGGCTGCAACCACCAGTTTTGAACAACTCAGCCCGGCGCAGCGCGCCATCGTGGCCGACTCTTTGGGCTATGAGGTGGCAGACCGCCAGGTCTATGTGAACCTGGGCGCCAGCGACGCCGGCAAACGCATCGTCGATGGTTTGACGCAAGGCGTGGGGGCAGGTTTTGATTTCAACATCACGACCTTGAACTGGGGCGACGTGGCCAAACCGGCCGATGGCACGGCGTTCATTGATCTGAATCTGGCGCAGCAAGACCGTGTGCTGAGCCAGTTGGGCTACGGCCGCTGGGACGGCCTGGTCTACACCGATGCCGACGCCGGCGCCGCGCTGCGCTATCGCCTGAGTTTTGCGCAGGGCAGCGACTACAACAACGCCACCCTGCGTTGGTCCTTCGTGGCCACGCCCGCCCTGGGCACCGCCTACGACGACATGACCGTCGAGCAGCAGCAGCGC
>JAYUQE010000490.1:0-2835 GCA_043756905.1 Burkholderiales bacterium
TAACGTTTGACGACATTGACGCCATCGTCTATTCACTGTCGCCCGACGCCATGGTGGGCATCGGCAACGCCGAGCGGCTGGGTGTGGATGCGGTGGGCGGGCGCAACAAGCGCTTCCTGCGCATCAACACCGGTGGCGCCACCGGCATTTCCAGCGTGGCCGCGGCCTACTATCACATCGCCGCCGGGGCCAGTGAAGTGGTCATGACCGCGGGCGCCGACAAGGTGGGCGAGTGTGGCGATTCGCAAACCGTGCTCAACAAGATTTGGGATCCAACCTACGAGCGATCCCTGCCGCTGGGCACCATCACCATGCTGGCCATGTCGGCCATTCGCTATGCCGAAAAGTACGGCATGACGCAAGAAGACATGGCTGAAGTGGTGGTGAAGAACCGCTGGCACGCCTCGCTCAACCCGAATGCGCATTTGCGCCACACCACCACGGTGGAAGAAGTACTGCACTCGCGCATGATCAGTTGGCCGGTGAAGCTGATGGATTGCTGCCCGCAAAGCAGCGGCGGCGGCGCCATGGTGCTGGCCAGCGAAAAGTACATCAAGGACCGCAAGCTTGATGCGGTGTGGATCACCGGCCTGGGCCATTGCACCGAAAGCTATTACATCGGCGACCGCATGGGCACCGGCTTCACCGCCGACCATGCCGATGCCTTTGCACTGAAGGGCGCGTTCGATCGCAGCTTCCGCATGGCCGGCATCACAGACCCCGAAAAGCAGGTGCACGTGGCCGAGCTGTACGCGCCGTTTTCCAGCACCGAATTCCATTCCATTGAAGCCGCCGGCCTGGCCGGGCTGGGCGAATCGGTGGCGCAGCTGAAGCAGGGGCGTTTTTCCATCGGCGGCGAGATTCCGGTCAACCCCTCGGGCGGCGTGCTGTGCACCAACGCGATTGCAGTGACGGCCATGATCCGCGTGGCTGAAGTGGCGCTGCAAGTGTGGGGCCGCGCGGGTGCCCACCAGGTCAAGGGTGCGCGCCTGGGCATTGCCAGCGGCAACGGCGGCGACCACCAGTTCTTCGGAACGATGGTTGTCGAAGCGTAAATACCAGCTTAAGAAATCTAGGACACAAACATGGAACTCCTGAAGCGCCGCGAGGCCTGGAACATCACCTACAACCACGCCCTGGGCGAAACCGCGAGCTGGTTTTACGTGCAGATCCGCGACCACGCCAAGATCTACGGCCGCCGCTGCGGCAGCACCGGCCGCGTGCTGGTGCCGCCGCGCGCCTTCTCGGATCAAACCTTGGTGCCCACCACCGAATGGGTGGAAGTGGGCCCGGGCGGGCGCATTGAAACCTTCACCATCGTGTATGAAGAATTCAACGGCCTGCCGCCGCCGCCCTATGCCTTCGGCTATGTGCAGCTTGACGGTGCCGACACGGCCATTGGCGGCTTCTTCAAGGGCATCGACTTGAAAGACCCGGCCACAGCCGCGCAGTTGCTGAAGGTGGGCACGCGCGTGATCACCAAATTCGCCGAGCAGCGCACTGGCGACGTGCTCGACTTCTGGTTCGAACCCAGCGCCAAGTGACGCCAAACGTTGCACCTCAGTCACGCCGCGTGGCGGTGATCGGCGCGGGTGCGGCGGGCCTGTGCGCGGCCAAGAACTTGCTGGCGCGCGGCGTGGAGGTGGTGGTTTACGAGATCGGCAGCCAGGTCGGCGGGCTGTGGGTCTACAACAATGACAGCGGCCTGGCGCCGGCCTACAAGTCGCTGCACCTGAATTCGGAGGCCAAGGTCACCGAGTACAAGGACTTCGCCTTTCCGCCGGGCAGCCCGCTGTACCCCGACCATGCCCAGGTGAGCCGCTACCTGGAGGCTTACGCCGAACGTTACAACGTGCGGCCGCTCATCCGGTTCCACAGCAAGGTGGAAGACGTCTCGCCGCACGGCGAACGCTGGCGCGTGCAGCTCAGCAGCTGCGCCAGCGAAGAGTTCGATGCCGTGGTGGTGGCCACCGGCCACCAGGGCAAACCCGCGCACCCCGAGTGGCGCGACGACTTCAAAGGCGAGTACCTGCATTCGCACGGCTACCGCGTGCCCGAGCCATTTCGCGACAAGCGCGTGCTGGTGGTGGGCATGGGCAACAGTGCGGTGGACATTGCAGCCGACATCTGCGTGCTCACGCAAAGCACCACCATCGCCGCGCGCTCGCCTGTGCTGGTGATGCCGCGCATGCTGTTCGGCGTGCCCACCTCGCGCGTGCTGGGGAAAATTGAAAAATCCTGGATGCCCTGGCCGCTGAAGCGCACGATGCGCGAGCTGCTGGTGCGCGTGGTGCATGGCCGCATGGAGCAATGGGGTTTCACCACGCCCAAAACGCGCACCCACCCAACCAGCCACCCCACGCTGATGCAGCACTTTGTGTGGAGCCGCATCACCGCCAAACCGGGCATTCAATCGGTCAGCGGCAACGAGGTGCGGTTTGTGGATGGCAGCGCGCAAACGTTCGACACCATCATTGCCGGCACCGGCTACGCCGTCGACCTGCCCTTCCTGGCCCCCGCGCTGCGCCCGCTCGACGGCCACAAGCTTGAGCTGTACCTGCGCATGCTGCACCCGCGCCAGCGCGGCCTGTACTTCGCCGGCATGTTCAACGTGGCCGGCGGCGGCAACATCCGCATGATGGACGACCAGGCCGAATGGATCACCGCCATGGTTTGCGGCGACATCGCCGCGCCCAGCGAAGCGGCGATGCGCAAAGCGATGGACGAAGAACAGGCCCCTGCGCCGCCACTTCCCCGGCAGCCCGCGCTACGCGCTGGAACTCGACCCGCCGTTCTATCGCAAGCAACTCGCGCGTGAACGTGCGCGCGCGCAGG
>JAYUQE010000491.1:0-2832 GCA_043756905.1 Burkholderiales bacterium
GGCCGATGAAGTTGTTCCAGCTGGCGATGAAGGTGATCAGCCCCAGCGTGCCCAGCGCCGGCTTGAGCAGCGGCAATACGATGCGCCAGTAGATGCCCAGCTCACTGCAACCGTCCATGCGCGCGGCCTCGATCAAATCCTTGGGCACCGAGGTCTGCACAAACTGGCGCATCAGGAAGATGCCGAAGGCGCTGGCCGCGCCGGGTATGTACAGGGCGCGCGGCTGATCGATCCAGCCCAGGATGTCCATGATCATGAAAGTCGGGATCATGTTCATGAAACTCGGCAACAGCATGGTGCCCATGACAAAGGCAAATAACGCGTTCTTGTAGCGGAAGTCGAAGCAGGCGAAGGCATAGCCGCCCATGCTGCAAAACAACAGCGTGAGCGCGGTATTGGCCAGCGCCACATACACGCTCCAGCCCAGGTTGCGCCAGAACGGGATGCGCTCGGTGAGGATCTTCAGGTTGGGCAGAAAGTCGTCGCCAAACCACATCGGCGGCGGCAGGCTGAAGATCTCGGTACGCGATTGCGTGGCGAATACGAACATGAAATAGAACGGCGCCAACATGATCAGCGAGCCCACGCCGACGACGACGTAGGCGGCCCATGGAGCAAGGCGGTCATGGCGCATCGTCAGTCTCCACCGGCCGCGCGCCGGGCCGCCCCAAGCAAGGCCGCGCCCCCTAGGGGGGCAGCGAACGAATGTGAGCGTGGGGGCTTCATGATCGTTGTTTGAAGGCTTGGTTGGTCAGCCAGGTCAGCGCCACGACGACGAAGAACAGCAGCCACGACATCGCACTGGCGGCGCCAAAGTCGTTGAAGTCGAAGGCCATGCGGTACAGGTAGATGGCGGTGGTCATGCCCGATTGATCCGAGCCACCGCGCCCGCCGGTGAGGATGAAGGGCTCCTCGAACAGTTGCAGCCCGCCGATCACCGACAGCGTGACGCCGAAGAAGATCATCGGCTTCAAGCTGGGCAGGGTGATGCACCAGAACTGCTGCAGGCGGCCGGCGCCGTCCATGGTGGCGGCTTCGTACAGGTCCTTGGGGATGGTCTGCAGGGCGGCCAGGTACAGCACCACGTTGAAGCCCACATAGCGCCAGAAGACGATCATGGCAATCGCCGGCTTGATGTTCTCGGGCGCGCCCAGCCAGTCGATGGGTTCACCACCGAACAGCCAGCGCAAGGCGGTGTTGACCATGCCGAAATCGGTGGAGAACAGGCTGCTGAACATGATGGCAATGGCCACCGTGCTGGTGATATAGGGCAGAAAGTAGGCGCCGACCACGCCGTTGCGCAGGCGCTTGAAACTGGTGTGGATGAACACCGCCAGCGGGATCGCCACCAGGTGCTGCGGCACGCCGCTGGCCAGCGCCAGCCAGGCGGTGTTTTTCAGACTCTTCCAGAACCATTCGTCCTGCAGGGCAAAGGCGAAGTTGTCCCAGCCTACGAACTGCATCGCGCCCAGCCCACTGGTGGGCTCCCAGGTCTGGAAGGCCAGGTAAAGCGAGAACACCAGCGGGAACATGCCGAACACCCCGAACAGAATAACGAACGGGCTGAGCAGCACGTAGGGTGTCCAGGTGGGTGACAGGCGGGGCAGCTTCATGGGCGGGCTGGTCGATTGGCGGCGGTCATTGCAGGGCTCAGCGGCGCGCGCGCTTTTCGAGCAGGCGGGCCGCATCGGCCAGGGCGGTGGCCACGTCCTTGCCGTGGTCGAGCACCTTGTCCAACTCGGTATCGATCACCTCGCCGGCAAAGGCGTCCTGCTTGTGCACCGCCACCGCGGCGATGTGGCGCGTGGCCTCGCGCCACTGCAGGCGCGCCGGCTGGCCACCAAGAAATGCGATCGGCTGCTCGAAGAACGGGTCGTCGTAGGTGGCCACCAGGGCCGGAAAAGCGTCTTGCGACTTGAAGGCGGCGAGCTGCATTTCGCGGTTCAGCGTGAGCAGCTGGATCAGCTCCCAGGCCAGCAGCTTGTTGGCCGCCGGCGCGCCGCGCGCGATGGCAAAAAAGGTGCCGCCGTAGGCCGCATACGAGCCGCCGGGCAACTGCAGCGCGCGCCACTGGCCCTTGGTCGCGGGGGCCAGCCAATTGTTCAGGTGGCCGGCCAGCCAGGCGCCCGAGAGTTGCGTGGCCAGGCTGCCGCGCTTGAAGCCCTCGCTCCATTCATTGCTCCAGGCCGAGACCTTGGCGTCGAGCTTGTTCTGGCGCACCTGGCGCGCCAGCTCGAAGGCCCGCACGAATCGCGGGCTGGCCACCAGCACGCGCGAATCCTGGTCGAAGTACAGGCCCTCGCCGGGCTGGATGCCGGTGCGGATGGCGATGTCCTTGATGTCGCGCGCATGCGCCAGCAGGTAGGCGCCGGTGGTCTGCTTGATCTTGATGCCGGCCGCCACGTAGCTTTCCCAGGACTGGGTGAGATCGGTCTCGCTGACGCCGGCCTTGGCCAGGATGTCGCTGCGCACCAGCAGCGTGCCGGGGCCGATGTCGGTGGGCACGGCGACGATGGCGCCACTGCGGCCAGTGGCCTGGCGCAGCGCATAGGGCACGAAGCGGGTTTCGAAACGGCGGATGTCGTAGGGTGGCTTGACCAGATCTTCGAGCCCGCCGCCCTGGGCGAAGCGGCCGACGTAGCCGACTTCGAGGGCCATCACATCGGGCAGGTAGAAGCTGGTCGACAAGGCGGTGGTCATGGCGGTGTGGTGATCGGCAAACTGCCGGCTCACGACCTTGATCGCCACGTTAGGGTGCAGCCTGGTCCAGGCCGGGATGGCGGCTTCGACGATCTTGTCCACGGCCGGGAAGGCGGCCACGGTCAGCACGCT
>JAYUQE010000492.1:0-7567 GCA_043756905.1 Burkholderiales bacterium
CTTGATGGTGCCGGTGGGCCCGTTGCGCTGCTTGCCGATGATGACCTCGGCAATGTTCGGCTCCTTCGACGCGTCCTTGGTGTAGTAGTCGTCGCGGTAGATGAACATGATGATGTCGGCGTCCTGCTCAATGGCGCCGGACTCACGCAGGTCGCTCATCATCGGCCGCTTGTCGGTGCGGCTTTCCACGCTGCGGTTGAGCTGCGACAGCGCGATCACCGGACATTGCAGCTCCTTTGCCAAGGCCTTCAGGCCGCGCGAGATTTCACCAATTTCGGTGGCCCGGTTCTCCTCGCTCGAGCTGTTGCCGCTCATGAGCTGAAGGTAGTCCACCACCACCAGCCCCAGCGTGCCGCCAAACTGGCGCGCCATGCGCCGGGCACGCGCGCGCAGCTCGGCCGAATTCAAGGCCGGGGTTTCGTCGATGAACAGTTGCACGCGGCCCAATCGATCCACCGCTTCAGACAGGCGTTCCCATTCGTCGTTTTGCAGCCGGCCGGTACGCAGGTTGGATTGGTCGATACGGCCCAGCGAGCCCACCATGCGCAGCGCCAACTGCGACGCGCCCATCTCCATCGAGAACACCAGCACCGGCAGGCCTTCGTGCACCGCCACATGCTCGGCGATGTTCAAGGCAAATGCTGTCTTGCCCATCGAGGGGCGTGCAGCCAGCACCAGCAGATCGCCCTTTTGCAGCCCGGCGGTGTACTTGTCGAGGTCGTAGAAGCCGGTACGCACGCCCGTCACGTCTTCGGCGCCGTTCTCGGCCAGTTCGTTGACGCGGTCGATCAGGTCGGCCACCAAGCGGTCGATGCCTTGAAAACCCGTCTTGCTGCGCGAACCTTCCTCGCCGATCTTGAATATGCGGCCTTCTGCTTCATCAAGGATTTGCGACACCGCGCGGCCTTGTGTGTTGAAGGCCTGGGTGGCGATGTCATCAGCCGCGCCGATGAGTTTGCGCAGCACGGCGCGCTCGCGCACGATCTCGGCGTAACGCCGGATGTTGGCCGCACTGGGCACGCTTTGCGCCAGCGCGTTGAGGTAGCTCAGGCCACCACACTCATCGGCCTTGCCGTGGGTCTGGAGTTGCTCGAAAACGGTGATCACATCGGCCGGCTTGCTGGCGTTGATGAGCGCGCCCATGGCGGTGAAGATCAGTCGGTGCTCATAACGATAGAAGTCACTTTCAGTCAGCAGGTCGGCCGCGCGATCCCAGGCCAGGTTGTCCAGCAACAAGCCACCCAGCACGCTTTGCTCGGCCTCGTTGGAATGCGGCGGCACGCGCAGGCGCGCCACTTCATCGTCGCGGGCAACAGGGGGTTCTCGGGAGTCGAAGACAGCGGGCATGGGCGTCATTATTAGGGCCCGCTGCGCCCTGCATCGCCCTGCCCTGTGGGCAAACCTGTGGACAGGGTGTGGGGCTGCGGTGGAAATGGTGTGCAGCGCAGCCCACCGGCCGCGCCCATGAAAAAGGCCGGCATGAAGCCGGCCTTTGGCAATACGCGAGCGGCGCGCCTTCAGGCTTGCTCGCCCACCACTTGCACGATGATTTCAGCCACCACGTCGGTGTGCGGCGCCACGCTCACGGCGTGCTCACCCACCGTCTTCAGCGGGCCGTTGGGCAAGCGGACTTGCGACTTGACGATCTTCACGCCCATCTTGACCAAACCTTCGGCGATGTCGGCGTTGGTCACCGAACCGAACAGGCGGCCATCGACACCCGCCTTCTGGCTGATGCGAACGGTCTTGCCCTGGATCGACTCACGCAGCGCTTCGGCTTCGCTCAGTTTGGTGGCGGCAAGCTTTTCGAGTTCGGCGCGGCGGCCCTCGAATTCCTTGATCGCGGCTTCAGTCGCGCGACGCGCGCGCTTGCCCGGGATCAGGAAGTTGCGCGCGTAGCCGTCTTTGACTTTGACCACATCACCCAGGTTGCCCAGGTTGGTGATCTTTTCCAGCAGGATGATTTGCATGGTGTCGGGCTCCTCAGACGCGATGCTGGTCACTGTACGGCAGCAGCGCCAGGAAGCGGGCGCGTTTGATCGCGGTGGTGAGCTGGCGCTGGAAGAACGCGCGTGTGCCGGTCAGCCGTGCCGGCGTGATGCGGCCGTTCTCGCCGATGAAGTCACGCAGCACGTCGATGTCTTTGTAGTCGATCTCTTTAACGCCGGCCACGGTGAAGCGGCAAAAGCGCTTGCGCCGAAAGAGCAGGGATTGCTGGTTGCGCTTGGGGCGCTTGTCTTTGCCGAAACGGCCTTTACCACGGGGAGGGGGCATGGGAAAACTCCTGATGAAAACGTTTATTCGAGAGGCTGCGAAGGTACTGCGTCGATCTGTGTGAGATGGAAGACCACACCGCGGCCGTTGCGTGCGCTGGCCAGGAAGCCGCCGAAGCGGGCCTGGCTACCCAGTGCCAAAGCACTCAACACCCGGGTGATCTGTCCGATGGCCACCGCACGCATTTCAAGCACAACCTTGCGCGGTTGGCCGTCTTCGCTGAGCGCCGATTCGTGCTTCAGCACCAAATCGATCGCCGGCAAGCCGGCCGGTGTGTAGCGCACTGCGTTGCGTTCCTGAAGCTGGGCCGTCAGAACCAGGTGGTTCAGCACGGCTTGCATTCAGGCGCGCGTGGCACGCCAGTCATGCTTCAGGCCGCAGCCTCGACCGGGGGCGCGCGGCGGGATTCTTCCTTGTCGGCGGCACGCATCATCAACGAAGGCGTGGTGACGGCCGCATCGCGCTGAACCGTGAGGTGACGCAGCACGGCGTCGTTGAAACGGAACCCCGTTTCAATCTCGGCCAGCGTCTCTTTCGTGCACTCGATGTTCAGGCACAGGTAGTGCGCCTTGGCCAGCTTTTGAATCATGTAGGCCAGTTGACGCCGGCCCCAATCTTCAACCCGGTGCACCTTGCCGGCGGCATTGGTGACCAGCGCCTTGTAGCGCTCCAGCATGGCGGGAACCTGCTCGCTTTGATCCGGATGGATCAGCAGGATGATTTCATAGTGACGCATAAAGCTCCTTATGGGTTCCAAAGTGGAAGCCGCCTTGTGTGTGGCCAGCGTCGTGGCTACAGGAACAGGTGCGGCAAGGGGTGAGCCCATGAGTATACCTCGCACTTCCACGCCGGGCTCCGTGCCCATGATTGACAAAGGCCCCGGGCTGTGACGCCGCGGGGCCCTGTTTGGCGCGGGGCAAACTGCCCCGGCCATGCGTACTACACGTTCAGTTGGCCAACCTCAGGTTCGGATAGCGAACATGCTCCACCAGTTCCTGCACCTTGGCCGAAGGCGCCGGTGCAAACAGGCTGACGAAGATGATCAAGGCAAAGCCCAGCGGCACACCAAACACGCCGGCCGAAATGGGCAGGATGCCGAACCACAGATCCACCGGGCTGGTCACGCCGAACACGCTGCGCAACCAGGGCTGGTTCATGATCATGTAATACAGCGTGATCCCCAGCCCGCCGACCATGCCCAGCACCGCGCCCCATTTGCTGGCGCGTTTCCAGAACACGCCGAGCACCAAGGCTGGGAAGAAGGCTGCCGCCGCGAACGAGAACGCTGCCGACACCAGGAACAGGATGTCAGCCGGCTTCTGCGCCGCCACCGCCGCTGCGGCCAATGCCACAACCAACAGCAAGGCCTTGGAGATGGCCACCCGGCGCGCCGTGGAGGCGTTGGGGTCGATCATCTTGTAGTACAGGTCATGCGACAGCGCATTGGCGATGGTCAGCAGCAGGCCGTCAGCCGTGGACAGCGCCGCGGCCAGGCCGCCGGCGGCCACCATGCCGGAGATGACATACGGCAACCCGCCAATTTCTGGCGTGGCCAACACGATGATGTCGCCACCGATTCGCATTTCACCAAGCTGGAAGATGCCGTCCTTGTTGATGTCAGCCACCGACAGCAGGTTGGGATCGACCCGCGCCCAGGCTGAGATCCACGCGGGCAGCTTGTCGAATGGCGTGCCCACCAACACGTTAAACACCTCGTACTTGACCAGCACGGCCAGGGCCGGCGCCGTGAAGTAGAGCAAGAAGATGAAGAACAGCGACCAGGTCACCGACTCACGTGCTTCTTTCACCGAAGGCGTGGTGTAGTAGCGCATCAGGATGTGCGGCAGCGCGGCGGTGCCCACCATCAGGCAGAACACCAGCGCCAGGAAGTTGCGCCGCGATTCGTCGTAGGTCTTCTGCGCTTTGGCGTCGCCATTCGGGTCGCCCGCAAACTGCACCGCATGCGGCGGCATGCCCGCCAATGGTTTGGCGCGCCCATCGGCAGCCGCTCTGGCCTTCGTCCAGGCATCTTTGGCGGCAGCATCGTTTGCCGGCAGGCCCGCCAGCGCCTTCTCGGCGGCCTGCACTTCAGCCACCGGCGCATTGGCGCCCTTCAAGTCACTGAGCTTGGCGCTCGCCGCGGCCTTGTCAGCCGCCAATGCGGCAGGCACGTCTTTGAGCTTGGTGCCCAGGTCGTCGGCCTGCTTCTTGAAGATGGCGATGACTTCCTTTTCCTTCGGGTCATTGATCAGCCGGTTCTCGGCTGCGGTGACCTTCTCGAGCTGGTAGCCGTAGATCGCTTGCGGAATGGGCACACCCGTTTGCTTGACCGACAGCCACACCACCGGTACCAAGTAGGCAATGATCAAGATGATGTACTGCGCCACCTGCGTCCAGGTGACGGCGCGCATGCCGCCGAGGAACGAACACACCAGGATGCCGCCCAGGCCGACGAAGATGCCGACCTCGAATGCCAGGCCCGACAAGCGTGTGGTGATGAGGCCTACGCCATAGATCTGCGCTACCACGTAGGTGAACGAACACAGTATCGCGGCTACCACACCAATGAAGCGCGGCAGGTTGCCTTCGTAGCGTTCACCCAGGAAGTCTGGGATCGTGAACTGCCCGAACTTGCGCAGGTACGGTGCCAGGAACAATGCCACCAGGCAGTAGCCACCCGTCCAACCCAGGATGAAGGCCAGGCCGCCGTAACCGGTGAGGTACAGCGTGCCGGCCATGCCGATGAACGACGCAGCGCTCATCCAGTCGGCGCCGGTGGCCATGCCGTTATAGACCGCCGGCACGCGCCGCCCGGCCACGTAGTACTCGGCGGCGTCCGACGTGCGGCTCATGATGCCGATGCCGGCATACAGCGCCACGGTGGCAAACAGGAAGATGAAGCCGATCCACGGGCGCGGCATGCCCATCTGCTCGCCAATGCCAATCAGCAGCACGAACAGGATGAACCCGCCCGTGTACCACGTATAGACCTTCGTCAGCTGACTCTTGAAAGCCCGTTTGGCCTCAGCGCCGCGGCCCGTGCCATGTTCAAAACTAAAGCCTGCCATGCTATTCCTCCTCGTCAACGCCATGCTCGATGTCGAGCTTGTTCATGTAATGTGCGTAATACCAGATGATCAGCACATAGACGATGAGCGAGCCCTGGGCGGCCATGTAGAAACTGAATGGAAAACCCAGAAACTTGAAGCTCAGGTCGCGGGCGAAATACGCCACGACAAATGTCACCACGAACCAGATGAACATCAGGATCGCGGTGATCCTCAAGTTCTTGCTCCAATAGCGCTGGTGGTTTTCGCTGACTTGCATTGCAAACCCCTTTCGCTTGTCACCTAATAACACCCTTGCGGGACGAATCTGGCGGCTCAGGCCTTGAAGCCCTTGTTGCATTCGCCGCCTCTAATCACTGCCTCAACAACACCTCAAATTCAGCCTTGGCTTGGCGCCAGCAGCCCGGTTTCGCGTTCCAACTGCGCCGCGACCTTGGGCTCGAAACCACGCAAGTGGCGAATGATCTTCACGGCCTCGTCGGGCTGCTTCTTGTCAACGTAGACGCGCGCCAACTGGTACCAGCCGTAGGGGCTCATGGGCTGCAACTTGGTGTTGCGCTGGAGTGCCACCACCGCTTCGTCATAGCGCTGCAGGCGGATCAACACCAGGCCCAGCCCATACCAGGCGCGGTCGATCTGCGGGTCGAGTTCGGTGGCCCGGGTGAACGAGTCGGCCGCGCTGGCCCACTGACCGGCGAGTTCGAACACGTAGCCCTGGTTGAACCAGCCGGCGGCGTCGAGCGGCCAGCGCCGCAGCAACTCGGCATGATCAGCCAGTGCGGCCTGCAACTGCCCGGCCTGGGCATGCAGGTGGGCCCGGCTGGCCAAGGGGTAGCGCTGCTCGGGGTGGCGCGCAATCATGCGGTCGAACACGGCCTGGGCCTGCGCCGTGCGGCCAAACAGCAGCAGCGCTGCGGCCAGCCAGCGGTCATACAAGTAGCTCACTTTGGTCATGGGCGTGCCGGTGACAGACGTGTGGCGGCGATCAACGGCACTGCTGCAAGCCGTTGACAACGCACACGTTGATCTTTTCAAAGGTGACCACGGCGTAGACGATCAACAGCAGGAAGAAGGTAACGATTGGCACGTGCCGATCCGCCACCTTGGCCGGCGTGATTTTGCGCACCAGCGCCGTGAACGGCTTGGCCACGATCTGCAGCACTTGATAGAACACGTTGCCGTGGCGCCGTTCACCTGCCAGCACGAACAAAGCGCCCTGGCCCAGTAAGGCCAGCAGGGCCACATAGAGCACGGTTTGGGCAATGTTCAGGAAGGTCAACATGGTGTCGGCACGGGAGGTGCCGGTGACTGTTGCGGGCCGTCCTTACAGCTTTCTGACTGCGCCCGAGGTTGCCTAGGCATCCCCGAATAGGTCTTTCCCTAAGCGCGCGTGCGCATTCGATGTGTCAGCGCTTGGCCAGGCGCTGCCAGGTCGCCACCACGGTGTCAGGGTTCAGTGACATGGACACGATGCCTTCTTCTGCCAACCAATCGGCAAAGTCAGGGTGGTCGCTCGGGCCCTGGCCGCAGATGCCCACGTATTTGCCGGTGGCGCGGCAGGCCGCGATGGCGCGCGAAATCAAGGCCTTGACCGCGGGGTCGCGCTCGTCGAAGTCGTCGGCCAGTTGCGGCAGGCCGGAGTCGCGGTCCAACCCCAGGGTGAGCTGGGTCAGGTCGTTCGAGCCGATCGACATGCCGTCGAAGTATTCGAGGAACTGGTCGGCCAGGATGGCATTGCTGGGCACCTCGCACATCATGATCAGGCGCAGCCCATCGACACCGCGCTTCAAGCCCCGCTCGGCCAGCATCTCGGTCACCCGCTTGGCCTGCTTCACGGTGCGCACGAAGGGCACCATGATCTCGACGTTGCTCAAGCCCATGTCCATGCGCACGCGCTTGAGCGCCTCGCACTCCATTGCAAAGGCGTCGCTGAACTCGCCGCTGATGTAGCGGCTGGCGCCGCGAAAGCCCAGCATCGGGTTTTCTTCGTCGGGTTCGTAGCGCGCGCCGCCAATCAGCTTGCGGTACTCATTCGACTTGAAGTCAGACAGGCGCACGATCACGCTCTTGGGCCAGAACGCCGCGGCAATCGTGGCAATGCCCTCGGCCAGTTTGTCGACGTAGAACGCGCGCGGCGAAGCGTGGCCACGGGCCACCGACTCGACTGCTTTTTTCAGATCGGGGTCGATGTTCGGATAGTCCAGGATCGCCTTCGGATGCACGCC
>JAYUQE010000493.1:0-2831 GCA_043756905.1 Burkholderiales bacterium
CAGGGCCTGGGCGTCGCCGGCAAAGGCGCGCGCGCTGCCGCGCAAGGTGTTGCGGGTGAACTGGTCGAGCACGATGATCAGCGCCAGCGCGCCGCGCGGCGTGGCAGCCCAGGGTGCCAAGGCACCGGCCAGCGCTTGTTCGAGCGTGGCGCCGAAGCGTTGCGCAACTTCTTGGTCGAACGCCGCGTCTTTGGTGAACCAGCGCGCCGGCGGCTGGCTGAACCAAAAGTTCAACACGTCTTGCGCGGCGGCGGGCAAGGTGGCGGGCAAGGTGTCGGGCAAGGTCATGGCTGGGGGCTTTCAAGCAAGTCGTGCGCCTCGCGGTGGCGGCGCATGAAGGTCTGCACATAGCTGCACACCGGGCGTACACGCAGGCCGTGGGCGCGCGCATGGTCCAGCGCGGCCTGCACCATTTGCCCGGCGATGCCGCGCCCGCCCAGGGCCGGCGCCACCTCGGTGTGGGTGAGCAGCATCACGTTGCCGGCCAGGCGGTATTCGCACACAGCATCAAAGCCATCCACCACGGCAATGAAGCGCTGGCGCTGTGGCTCATGTCGAACGTTGATGTCGCTCATGGTGTTGCCTTGCGTCCCAGTTGCTGCCACAGGAAACTGAATTCCAGCGCCATCAGCTCGGCGCGCTGGGCGTTGTCGGCTGCGCCGCCATGGCCGCCTTCGATATTCTCGTAATACAGCACCTGGTGGCCCTGCTCAAGCATGCGCGCGGCCATCTTGCGCGCATGGCCGGGGTGAACGCGGTCGTCGCGGGTGGAGGTGGTGAACAGCACGGCCGGCAGCTTCATGCCGGGCTTGACGTTCTGGTACGGGCTGTACTTTGCGAGATAGGCCCACTCATCGGGCAGATCAGGGTTGCCGTATTCGGCCATCCACGAGGCACCAGCCAGCAGCTTGTGGTAGCGCCGCATGTCCAGCAGCGGCACCTGGCAGACCACGGCGGCAAAGAGTTCGGGGCGCTGCAACATCACCGCGCCGACCAGCAAGCCGCCGTTGCTGCCGCCTTCAATGCCCAGGTGCTGCGCGCTGGTGATCTTGGCGCGCGCCAGGTCTTCGGCCACGGCGGCAAAGTCGTCGAAGCTGGTCTGCTTGGTGGCCTTCACCGCGGCCTGGTGCCAGCCCGGGCCGAACTCGCCGCCGCCGCGAATGTTGGCAACGGCCAGCACGCCGCCCTGCGCAAACCAGGCCTTGCCAAAGGCGCCCGAATACCAGGGCTGCATGCTCTGTTCGAAGCCGCCATAGCCGTAAAGCAGCGTGGGGTTCTTGCCGTCGGGCTTGGCGCCGGCCGGCCAAACCACGAAGTAGGGCACGCGGGTGCCGTCTTTCGATGTGGCAAAGCGCTGCTCGACGCGCATGCCCTGCGCGTTGAAGAACGCCGGGCGGGCCTTCAGCAGTTCGCGCTCGTCGCTGCCGGTGCGCGCCAGCAGCAGTGAATCGGGTGTGACGAAATCGGTGTAACTGAGCAGATAACTTTCGCCCAAGGCGTCGCCGGCCACGTGCTCGTCATGCAAGGCCTGCAAGCCCAGCGTGCCCGGAAAGGGCGCCTGCACGTCGCGCATCACCCAGCGGCCGTCTTCCAAGCGCCATTCCTGCACCCGGCTGGCCACGTTGTCGAGCACATTGATCAGCACCTGGCTGCGGGTGTGGGTGTGCCCGGCCATCGAGCGCGTCGCGCTGGGTGTGAACAGGGCCTGGAACTCGGCCTTGCCGGCCATGAAGGTATCGGCCGGCGCCACCAGCAGCGCGCCGCGCGGCCAGGTCTTGGTGCCTTGCACCCAATCGCTGCGCAGCTCAATCAGCACCCAGTCGCGCATGAAACTCAACGAGGCGTCCTGCGGCTTGGGCAGTGGCACGAGTTGCTCGCCCTTGAGCAGCACCAGCGCGCTGTTGTAGAAGTCGAGGTAGCGGTGGAACACGGTGCGCTCGAAGCCGGGAGTGAGGTCCACGCTCACGTCGGCGGCCACGTCTTCCTGCTTGCCTTCGAACACGGTGAAGGCCGCGCTCAGTGCCGTGCCGCGCCGCCAGCGCTTGACGACACGCGGGTAGCCCGAATCGGTGAGGCTGCCGGGGCCGAAATCGGTGCCCACGTAGACCGTGTCCAGGTCGATCCATTCAATGTCGGACTTGGCCTCGGGCAGGGTGAAGCCGCCTTTGACGAACTGGCGCGCGGCGATGTCGAATTCGCGCACCACCTTGGCGTCGGCGCCGCCGCGCGACAGCGACAGCAAACAGCGCTCGTAGCGCGGCGGCAGGCAGGCCGCGCCGCCCCAGACCCAGTTCTCGCCTTCGGCCTTGCCCAGGGCGTCGATGTCGAGCACTACGTCCCACTTCGGCTGCGCTGTGCGGTATTCGGCCAGGCTGGTGCGACGCCACAGGCCGCGCGGGTGCTCGGCGTCTTGCCACAGGTTGTACAGCCAGTCGCCGCGGCGCGAGACGGCCGGGATCTTCTCTTTCGAATCCAGCACCTGCAGGATGTCCTGGCGCATGCGTTCGAAGCGCGGGTGCGCTTGCAGCACCTGGCGCGCATTGGCATTGCGCTCGCGCACCCAGGCCAGGGCCGTGTCGCCCAGCACGTCTTCCAGCCACAGGTTCGGGTCGTCTTGCGCAGCAGAAGTCATTGGCATGAGCAGGCCACACACGGCGGCAAACAAGTGGATCAACAGGATAGCCGGCTTCAGCATAGGTCAAGCGTGTGCGGCGTGACTGTCCCAGTGAAACCAGTAGTTCGTTTCACCAAAAGCATTACGAAATGAAATCGATGGATTTTTTCGCCAGGCTAGGCGCAGACCCGCAGCCGCACTTTTTGTGCGGCAAGGG
>JAYUQE010000494.1:0-2829 GCA_043756905.1 Burkholderiales bacterium
TTCAGCTCGTGCATGCGGCCCAGTGCCACCAGCATCGACACGGTGACGATGCTGCGCGTGCGCAGATCGATGCCCGTGCGTTGCCACGTGTTGCCCCAGGCGTGACGCGTGACGAGCTCCTGCAGCGGCGCTGTGAACGGCGTCGTCTTGCCAAGCGCGCCGTCGACATAGGCGTCGCCGAGCACGGCGCGGCGGGTGGCAAGCCCTTTGCTATCGAGTTCCATCGTTGCTCCTTGAGTTAAGCACTTCAGCATAGCGGCCGTAGACCTGAACTTGCCGACCTGAACTTGCCGACGGCTCCAATTCAGTCCAATGCGAACAACCCGCAGGCCGCCCTCAAACCCGCCCGCCCTGCTTGAGCCACCACACCGGCAACTGCGTGCAATCCGCCGCCGACAAGCCCTGCGCTGAAGCCTGCTCCCTGCGTTGAAGTGTCAGCGCCGCCAGCGGCAGCCGCACGTGCCCCAGCGCGGCTTGGGCCAGCATGGCGCGCAGGTCCTTGCTCATCGTCGCCAGGTCCACGCTCACCGCGCCATCATTGTTGCCGGCCAGGGCCTTGGCGATCATCGGGCCGCGGGCCTTGAGCATGTTCGGGCCGCCCGAGGTGTCGGCCAGGATGTCGATCACACGCGCCGGGTCCAGGCCCAGCGGCTGCAAGAGCGACAGGGCTTCCGACAGCGTTTGCCAATACACCATCAGCGGCAAATTGATGGCCAGCTTCATGGTGGCGCCGGCACCCAGGGCGCCGACATGCTCCACGCGCCGGCACAAGAGGCCCAGCAGTTCGCGCGCACGCGCCAGGTCGTCCGCGTGGCCACCGACAAAACCGAGCAGCTTGCCTTCAGCCGCCGGGCCCACGCTGCCGCCCACGGGGCATTCCAGAAAACGTGCACCGACGCGCTCCACTTCGGCGCCCAGGGCCTGCGGCTTGGCCGGCTGCACCGTGCTCATGTCGATGAAAAGCCGGCCCGCGACCGGTGCTGAAAGCAGGCCGTCAGGGCCGCCGTACACGGCGTCGATGGCGGCCTCATCGGTGAGCATGGTGATGACGGTGTCGCAAGCCTGCGCCAGCGCGCGGGGGCTGGCGGCCCAGCTGGCGCCGGCATCGAGCAAGGGCTGCGCGCGCGCGGCGTTGCGGTTCCACACCACCACGGTCTGGCCGCTGGCCAGCAGCCGCCGCGCCATCGCCGCGCCCATCTTGCCGGTGCCGGCCAAACCGATCTTCATGCGCGTCTCCTGAGCTGGCGAGGCTTGCCGCAGAGCGCGGCAAGCTGCTGGTTATCATAAGATAAACAAGCCTAATCAGGAGACCCCCGCATGCTGTACACCTGCACCGCCAGTTGCGCCGACCCCACCCATCGCCATGGTTCGCGAACGCTGGCCGCCACGGCGGCGGGCCGCAAGGCCACGGCCACGGCTCCTGCCACAGCCACCCGCACGGTGGTGAAGACGCGCAAGGGCAGCAGCAAGGTCATCGACCTGCACTGCCACTACCTCAACCCCACCGTGAACGCCAAGACCGCGCACCTCAACGCCGCGCAATACGACGCCACGGTGACCTTCGCCAACGAGCTGACACGCCAGACCAACGTCAAGCAGATGGCCGCCCGCGCGCCCAAGCTCACCGGCGTGACCGAGCGGCTGCGCGACATGGACACGATGGGCATCGACATCCAGGCGGTGTGCCCGGCGCCCTACCACTTCTTCTACTTCACGGAAGCTGGCTACGGCGCCGAACTCGCGCGCGAAGTCAACGAGGGCATTGCCAAGCTGGTGGCCGACACGCCCGACCGCTTTGTCGGCCTGGGTTCCGTGCCGCTGCAAGACGGCGAACTGGCGGTGCGTGAGCTCGACCACGCCGTGAAGAACCTGGGCCTGCGCGGCGTGGAGATCTGCACCAACGTCAACGGCAAAAACCTCACAGACCCGAGCCTGAAGCTGGACAAGTTCTTCGCGCGGGCCGAGGAGCTGGGCGTGGTGATCTTCATGCATCCCCTGGGCTACAGCCAGGCCGACCGCCTGACCCACCACTACTTCAACAATGTGATCGGCAATCCGCTCGATTCGACGGTGGCCGTGTCGCACCTGATCTTCGACGGCGTGATGGCCCGCTATCCCAAGCTCAAGGTCGTGGTGGCGCACGGCGGCGGCTTCATTGCGCATTACTGGGCCCGAATGGACCATGCCTGGCGGGTCCGCGCCGATTGCCGCACCGTCATCAAGCGTCCGCCGTCCAGCTATCTCGAAAAGTTCTACTTCGACACCATCACCTTCGATCCGGAAATGCTCAAGCGCCTGATCGACCGCTTCGGCGCCGATCACGTGGTGCTCGGGACGGACTACCCTTACGACATGGGCGAAGAAGACCCGCTGGGCCTGCTGGCCCAGGTCAAAAGGCTGCCTGCCGCATCACGCAACCTGATCCAGGGTGGCAATGCCGCGCGCCTGTTGAAGATCAAGCTGTAGCCACAGCGCCCTTCGAGCGCATCGCCGGACGGTCGTTTGTATGATGGCGCCAATCGCCATGGCCCAACCGCACGTCCTGCTGACCGACCCGCTGCACCCCGCGGTGCACGAAAGGCTGTCGTCCTGGGCCCGCGTCACGACCTTGCCCGCCGGGCTTGGTGTTGAACAAAGCCATAACGCGCTGCGACTGGCCGCCGGCAAGGTGCAGGGTCTGGTGGTTCGGCGTCAGTTGCCGGCCGACCTGTTCGAACGCCCGCTGGCCCTGCAAGGCGTGGTGCGGCAGGGCGTCGGGCTCGACTTCATCCCGGTGGACCGCGCCACCGCCCATGGCGTTCCGGTCGGCTATACGCCCGGCGCGAACGC
>JAYUQE010000495.1:0-7526 GCA_043756905.1 Burkholderiales bacterium
ACCGACCTGGCCGCCGTGGACGCCGCCTTCGCGCAGACCGTGCAGCATTTCGGCCGCGTGGATGTGCTGGTCAACAACGCAGCGGTGATCGTGCGCAAACCCTTTCTTGAGATCGAAGCCAGCGACTGGCAGCGCGTCATCGACACCGATCTCACCGCCTGCTTCCACCTCGCGCAGCGCGCCGCGCGGTTGATGGTGGCGCAGCGCAGCGGGCGCATCATCAACATGAGTTCGATCATGAACCATGTCTCGCGGCCGAACCTGATGCCCTACGTCACGGCCAAGGGCGCGTTGGCGGCCATGACGCGCGCGATGGCCGCTGACCTGGCCGGCAGCGGCGTCACCGTGAATGCACTGGCGCCGGGCTACACCGCCACCGAGTTCAGCGAAGCCAAGAAGCCCGAGTTCAACGACTTCATTCGCGACTGGACGCCCGTGCGCCGCTGGGGCCAGCCCGAAGACCTGGTGGGTGCGGCGCTGCTGCTGGCCAGCGCTGCGGGCAGCTACATCAACGGCCACGTGCTGTACGTGGACGGCGGCTTTTTGGCCGTCACGAAATGAGCGCCCCAAGGCCGGCCGAAGCCGGCCGCCCCCCGTGGGGATCAAGCAAAGTGGCAGAGCCACATTTGCTTGGGAGCCTGCCGTTGAACGCTGCCCTGCCCAACGTGGCCAAAGCGGCGGCGGTGTTGGCGCCGCGGCGCGGCCTGCCGCCCTGGCTGCGCCGCGCCGGTATCGCGCTGCGCAGCTTCGCCATCTTCCTGCTGGCCTGGTGGCTGCTGGCGCAATGGAACGGCAACCCGATTCAACTGCCCGACCCGCTGCGCGTGGCCAAGGCGATGTTTGAACTGGCGCGCGAGGGCGAGGTGCTGGAGCATGCCTCGGTGAGCACCGCGCGCCTGGCCTTGAGCTTGCTCATCGCCATGCTGCTGGCGCTGCCGCTGGGGTTCGTGATGGGTTTGTCGCCGCGCGTTGAAGCCTATGTCGACCCATTGGTCGAACTGCTGCGGCCGATCTCGGGCATTGCCTGGATTCCGCTGGCGCTGTTCATCTTCGGCGTGGGCAACACGCTGCCGGTGTTCATCATGGTCTACGTGGCGTTTTTCCCGCTGCTGTTGAACACGCTGGCCGGCGTGCGCAGCGTTGACCCCAAGCTGCTTGCTGTGGCGCGCACCATGGGCATATCGCGCCGCGCCACGCTGCGCCATGTGGTGGTGCCCGCGGCGCTGCCCACGGTGATGGTGGGCGTTCGTCTGGCCTTTGCCGGCGCCTGGGCCGCGGTGGTGGCGGCCGAACTGATTGGCGCGCCCAGCGGGCTGGGCTTTGCCATCGAGTGGTACCGGCAGTTGTTGATGAGCCCGAAGGTCTTTGGCTTCATCGCCGTGATCGGCATGGTCGGTTTTTCATGCGACACCTTGTTGCGTGCCCTGCAGCGCAAGCTCACGCCGTGGTCGCAGGGGGCAGGGTTATGAGCGCGTTCGCCACGGCCATGGCGCCGCCTTCAACAAGCACCAGGCTGTGGCAGGCGCTGGCCCTGCCGCTGCTGGCGTTGGCGGCGTGGCAACTGTGGGCCTTCACGCTGCCGCCGGACACGCGCGCGCCGTACCCGACCAAGGTGCTCAGCACCTTCTATGAGCTGAGTGCCAGTGGTGACTTGCCCAGCGCCCTGGTGCAAAGCCTGGGCCGCGTGCTCGCCGGCTTTGCCTGCGCACTGGTGCTGGGCGTGGGCCTGGGGGTGTTGATGGGTTCGAGCCGTGCGCTGCGCGACAACCTCGACCCGATCATCGAGAGCTTTCGCCCGATCGCGCCGATGGCGGTGTTGCCCATCGCCATCCTTTGGTTCGGCACCGGCACGCCGGCGGCGCTGTCGATCGTCACCTACGCCGCTTTCTTTCCGCTGCTCGTCAACACCGTGCATGGTGTCAGCCATGTCGACGCCAAATTGCTGCGTGTCGCGCAAACCATGGGCGTGCCGCGCGCTCGCATCTTGCGTCATGTGCTGCTGCCTGCCGCCCTGCCATCGGTGATGTTGGGCGCACGCCTGGCCATGGGCGTGGCCTGGACGGCGATCATCGCCGCCGAGCTTGCGGTGGGTGCCAAGTCGGGCGCCGGCGGTTCGGGCGGCATTGGCCAGATGATGTTCATCTTCTACGCCTACAGCGTGGACCTCAACGCCATCGTCGTTTGCATGATCGTGGTCGGCGTGGTCGCGCTGCTGATCGACCGCCTGTTCCGCAGCGCCGAGCGGCGGCTGATGCCCTGGAAGGTTTGAGCATGACCGAAACCACCCCCAAGCTACGCCTGCGCGGCGTGTCCAAGCAATTCCAGGCCGCACGCGCTGCCTCGCCCACCCTGGCCGTGGCCGACTTCGCGCTCGATGTGCAGGCCGGCGAATTCGTCTGCATCGTCGGGCCATCGGGCTGCGGCAAGAGCACGGTGTTGAACCTGATTGCCGGATTGGACACCGCCAGCGCCGGCAGCATCGAGATGGACGGCCGTGCCATCACCGGGCCCGGCGCCGAGCGCGGCGTGATGTTTCAAGACTACGCCTTGATGCCCTGGCAAACGGTGGTGCAGAACGTGGGCTTCGGCCTGGTGCATGGCACGCCCGGCCAGGGCATGAGCCCGGCGCAGCGGCAAGAGCGCGTGCGCGAATACATTGAACTGGTGGGCCTGAACGGCGCTGAATCGAAATACCCGCACCAGCTTTCAGGCGGCATGCGCCAGCGCGTGGCCTTGGCCCGTTTGCTGGCCAACGGCCCCGACGTGTTGTTGCTCGACGAGCCCCTGGGCGCACTGGACGCGCAAACCCGGCTCATCTTGCAGGTGGAACTGCTGCGCATCTGGGGCGAGACGCAAATCCGCGCGCAACGCAAGACCGCGGTCTTCATCACGCACGACATCGAAGAGGCCGTCTTCCTGGGCGACCGCGTGATCGTGATGAGCAGCCACCCGGGCCGCGTGAAGGCCGTGATCGAGATCGACCTGCCACGCCCGCGCCGCGAATCGGTGCGCGCCGAGGCGCGCTTCGGCGAACTGACTGAAAGCATCTGGAACCTGATTCGAGACGAGGCCTACCGCGCCATTGGCGGCAGCGTCGTCGCCACCCCACCCCACAACGAGGAGACCGCTGTATGAACACGTTCAACACCAGCCTGCCGCGCCGGCGCGCGCTGCAACTCTTGGGCGGAGGTGCCGCGCTGGCCGCCGCGCCGTCGATCGTTCGCGCCCAGGGCACACGCCAAAGCCACAAGGTGTCGGTGGGCCGCATACCCTGGGCGGCGGGCAATTCGCCGATGACCCAGTACATGATCAACAACAAGTTGTTCGAAAAACGTGCGGCCGAGTTGGGCTACGACCTTACGGTGGAGTGGCGCGAATACCCCACCGCGCTGCCGATGGTGGAGGCCGTCGTGGGCAACAACCTCGACATGGGCATGTGGGGCAACACGCCGATCATTCGCGCCATCTCGGCCAAGCTGCCGGTGAGCTTGATGGTGGTGGGCGAAGGCCACTTGCGTTTCGTGATCGCCACGCGCAAGGGCTCGCCGATCCGCACCCTGCAGGATCTGAAAGGCAAGACCGTGGGCACGCTGCTGGGCGGCGACCCGTACAACGCGATGTCGCAAATGATGCGTCACGAGTTGGGCAGCGCGAACCCGAAAGATCACGACATCAAGATCGTCAACATGACCACCCTGGCGCAGGCCGCGCAGGTGCCCACCGGCACCGACGCCACCTGTGCCATCTACCCGGCCTACCTGGCCGCCGAGCCCACCGGCACGGTGGCGGTGATGAACTCCTTCGGCTACACCGAGAACCACTATGAAGGCCCGCTGGGCAAGGGGCGCGGGGATCTTGCTGCCTTCGGTCAAGAAGTCGGCCTTCTACCCCGACGGCTACTACCTGCACCGCAGCTTCTGGCTGGCCCACAACGCCCTGACCGAGAAGCACCCCAACGTGGTGGTGGCGTTCTTGATGGCGCAGCAAGAGGCCGTGGCCGCGCTCACCGCCATGAACCCGGGTGCGGTGTCGCAACTGGTGAAGGACTACTGGAAGCTCGACCCCGAGGCCGGCGCCAAGGTGGTGAAGGACGACGTGCTTTTTGCCCGGGGCTGGGCCTGGCCCACCGAGAACGACGCCCGCGCGGTGTTGGAGACGAGCAAGTACCTGGTGGACAACAAGGTGATCGAGCAGCCGCTTTCGTGGGCCCAGGTCAAGGGTGCCTTCGAACGCACCGCGCCGCTGGTGCAGCAGGCGTACGAACGGCTTGGCTCGAAGCCGGGCGCGGCCGAGTTCATGCGCACCGACACGGCTGATCTGCGCGGGCTGCCGCTGTGGCAGATGAAGCAATGGGCCGATCGCAGCTGAAGTTGTCAAAACAAGGAGCAGGCATGAACGTCGGATTCATTGGTTTGGGTGTGATGGGCGCGCCGATGGCGGCCAACATCCTGAAAGGTGGGCACGCGCTCACGGTGTTCGACCTCGACCAAGCCGCCATGGCCAGGCTCACCGCGCTGGGTGCGCGGGCCGCAAACTCGCCGCGCGAGGTGGGCGCGGCCAGCGACATCGTGGTCACCATGCTGCCGCTGCCGGCGCATGTTGAACAAGTCGTGCTGGGGCCGAACGGCGTGGCCGAAGGTCTGCGGGTCGGCGGCCTGGTGATCGACATGAGCACCATCGACCCGCAAACCTCCCGGCGCGTGGGCCGGGCGCTGCGCGAGCGCGGCATGGGTCTGGTCGATTCGCCCGTGGGCAAGACCAGCGAGCATGCCGTGACCGGCACGCTCACACTGATGGTGGGCGGTGAGGCGGCCGACATTGAACGCGCCAAGCCGGTGCTGAACTGCATGGGCAACCAGACCTTCCTGTGTGGCGGCCCGGGCGCCGGCCATGCCATGAAGATGACCAACAACCTGCTGGCCACCACCATCATGTGCGCCAACACCGAGGCGCTGGCCATCGGCGTGAAGGAGGGGCTGACGCTGGAACTGATGGTCGAGGTGATGAAGACCACCATGGCCTGGAACCAGCAGCTCGCCGTGGCAATGCCCAAGAAGGCGTTCATCGGCGACGACAGCCCGGGCTTCATGGTCAAGCTGGCGGCCAAGGACGTGCGCCTGGCCGTTGACGCGGCCAAGGCGTTGGGCTTCGACGCCGTGGTGGGCGCCGGCGCACTGGCCACGCTGGACCGCGCCGCCGCGATGGGCTACGGCGAACGCGACACCGCGGCGCTGATGAAAATTCGTGAAGACGAACTGGGCATCAAGGTGCGGCCCGCCGCCAGGAACAGCGCATGACCGCGCACATGAACACCACCCACACCAAGCGCCTGGGGTTGGTGAACAAGCGCGACGACATGACCCATGAGGCCTTCACGCGCCACTGGCTGGGCGTGCATGCCCAACTCTGCGCCAGGCTGCCGGGTCTGAAGCGCTACTCCGTCAACCTGGTGGACAAGGCACGCTTTCCCAAGTTCGGCTACGACGGTTTTTCCGAGCTGTGGTTCGATTCCGAAGCGGCGCTGTGGGCCGCGCTCGAAAGCCCAGAGGGTAAAACGCTGCTGGCTGACCTGCCCAACTTTGCCGGCAGCATCGAGCCGATCATTTCGGTCGAAACGCCAGTCATCTGGCCTTGAACGCAGCGGTAGGGCGGCGTCGCCGCTGCCGGCCGCGCTGCGACCTCGCGCTAGCGCATGCGCTGGCGGCCTATGCCCTGTGCCCACTGTGGCTCAAGCCCCATCTCGATAGAATGGGCCATGCCCGTTGACAACACACCGCCCAGCCCGCCGCCGCCAGCGCCGCCACGGCATGGCGATGGGCATGGCGCGGTGGTCGCCGAGCGGCAGGAAGCGCGCACCAAGCCACCGCCGCCGTATCAAGTCTTGATGCTGAATGACGATTACACCCCGATGGAGTTTGTGGTGATGGTCTTGCAGCAGTATTTTTCGCACGACCTGGAGACATCCACGCAAATCATGCTCATGATTCACCATCAAGGGCGTGCGGTGTGCGGCGTGTTTTCCAAAGACATCGCTTCGACCAAAGTAGAACTGGTGCTTGCGGCGGCCCGCCGCAACGGACACCCACTGCAGTGCTTTATGGAGGCCGCATGATTGCGCAAGAACTGGAAGTCAGCCTGCACATGGCGTTCGTTGAGGCGCGCCAGCAGCGGCATGAATTCATCACGGTCGAGCACTTGTTGCTGGCCCTGCTGGACAACCCCTCGGCAGCCGAGGTGCTGCGCGCCTGCGCCGCCAACATCGACGACCTGCGCAAGAGCCTGGTCAATTTCGTGAAGGAAAACACGCCCACTGTTTCCGGCACCGAAGAGGTCGACACGCAACCCACGCTGGGTTTTCAGCGCGTCATTCAGCGCGCGATCATGCATGTGCAGTCCACCGGCAACGGCAAGAAAGAAGTCACCGGCGCCAATGTGCTGGTGGCCATCTTCGGCGAGAAAGACTCGCACGCGGTGTACTACCTGCACCAGCAAGGCGTCACAAGGCTTGATGTGGTGAACTTCATTGCCCACGGCATCAAGAAATCAGACCCACCCGAGGCGCCCAAGGGCAATGAAGGCGGCAGCGGCGAAAGCGACAAGGAAGAAGCCGCCGAAGGCAAGGGCTCGCCGCTGGACCAGTTCACGCAGAACCTCAACACCCTGGCGCGCGATGGCAAGATCGACCCGTTGATCGGCCGCCAGCACGAAGTGGAACGGGTCATCCAAATCCTGTGCCGCCGGCGCAAGAACAACCCGCTGCTGGTGGGCGAAGCCGGCGTGGGCAAGACCGCCATCGCCGAGGGCCTGGCCTGGCGCATCACGCAAAACGACGTGCCGGAAATCCTGGCCTCGAGCACGGTGTATGCGCTGGACATGGGCTCCTTGCTGGCTGGCACCAAGTACCGCGGTGACTTCGAGCAGCGCCTGAAGGGTGTGCTCAAGCAGTTGAAGGATCAGCCCAACGCCATTCTGTTCATCGACGAGATCCACACTCTGATCGGCGCGGGGGCGGCCTCAGGCGGCACGCTGGACGCGAGCAACCTGCTCAAGCCGGCGCTTTCGAACGGCGCCATGAAGTGCATCGGCGCCACCACCTTCACTGAATACCGCGGCATTTTCGAGAAAGACGCAGCGCTGTCACGCCGCTTCCAGAAGATCGACGTGGTCGAGCCTTCGATCGAGGAAACCATTGAGATCCTCAAGGGCCTGAAGTCGCGCTTCGAAGAACATCACAGCGTGAAATATGCGCCGGCAGCGCTGCAGGCCGCAGCGGAACTCTCAGCCAAGTACATCAACGACCGGCACTTGCCCGACAAGGCGATTGACGTGATTGATGAAGCCGGCGCGGCGCAGCGCATCCTGCCCAAGAACAAGCAGAAGAAGACGATCACGCGGCTGGAAGTTGAAGAGATCGTGGCCAAGATTGCCCGCATCCCGCCGGCCAGCGTGTCCAGCGACGACCGCAGCAAGCTCAAGAGCCTGGATCGCGATTTGAAGAGCGTGGTGTTCGGCCAAGACCCGGCCAT
>JAYUQE010000496.1:0-7503 GCA_043756905.1 Burkholderiales bacterium
GCTGCGCACCCAGGGCGTGTACTTCATCATGATCACGCTGGCCTTTGCGCAGATGCTGTACTACCTGGCCAATTCGATCAAAGGTTATGGCGGCGATGAAGGCTTGAGCATCAAGGCGCGTTCCCTGCTGGGCTTCGGCATTGATCTGAAAGACACCACGCAGTTCTATTACCTGGCCTTGGCCGTGCTGGCGGCGTGCTTGCTGGCGCTGCACCGCTTCGGCCCTTCGCGCCTGGGCCGCGCGGTGCAGGCGCTGCGTGACGACCCGCTGCGCGCCGAGGCGCTGGGCTTTGCCACTTACGGCTTACGTTTGCTGATCTTCGTGGTGGCCGGCATGGTGGGCGGGCTGGCCGGCGCCTTGAGCGTGAACCAGCAGGGCTACGTGAGCCCCAACCTGCTGCACTGGACGCAGTCGGGCACGCTGATGGTGATGGTCATCCTGGGTGGCGTGGGCCGCCTGTGGGGCGGCGTGGCCGGCGCGGCGGTGTTGGTGCTGCTGCAAGAAGGGCTGGCGGCCTACACGCCGCACTTTGAGTTCTTCACCGGCTGGGTGCTGCTGGCCGTGGTGCTGTTTGCGCGCGGCGGCTTGGTGGGCGGCCTGCAAGCGCTGCAAGCTCAGCTGCGTAAAAAAACATGACCGTATTGCTCGACGTGCGCGGCTTGCGCAAACGCTATGGTGGCGTGGCGGCTACCGATGGCGTGGACTTGCAGGTGCACAGCGGCGAGCTGCATGCGCTGATCGGCCCCAACGGTGCGGGCAAGACCACGCTGGTGGCACTGCTGGCCGGGCAGGTGGCAAGCGATGCGGGCCAGATCGTTTTCGCCGGCCACGACATCACGCGCACCAGCGCGCACCAGCGCGCGCGCATGGGGCTGGCGCGCTCGTTCCAGATCACCCGGCTGTTCAAGAGTTTCAGCGTGCTGGAACACCTGGCCCTGGCACTGCAAGCGGCCAGCGGTTCCAGCCTTGGCGCCTGGTCAGCGGTGGCGCGTGAACGCGCATTGAATGAGCAGGCCCACGCCAGCCTGGCCTTGCTGGGCCTGGCCGAGAAGGCTGACGCACGCATCGAGCAGTTGTCACACGGCCAGCGCCGTGCCTTGGAAGTGGGCATGGCCGTGGTGGCGGGCCCGCGCCTGGTGTTGCTGGATGAACCCCTGGCCGGCATGGGCCCGGAAGAGTCGGCGCGCATGGAAGCGCTGATCAAGCAACTGCACAGCCGCACCACGGTGCTCTTGATCGAACATGACGTGGACGCCGTGTTCCGCCTGGCCAGCCGCGTGTCGGTGTTGGTCAGCGGCCAGGTCATTGCCAGTGGCGCACCGGCGGCCGTGCGCGCCGATGCGCGCGTGATCAGCGCGTACCTGGGGCAGGAATGAGCCCCGCCCGGCCGCCCGAAGGGGCTCGCACCGCAGTGCGCAGCACGTAGGTACCCAAGTGAATTCAGCGCCGCTGCTTGAGGTGCAGGGCCTGCACACCGCGTACGGCAGTGCGCAGGTCTTGCAGGGCATAGATCTGACCGTGCACGCCGGTGAAGTGATCGGTTTGCTCGGCCGCAACGGCATGGGCAAGACCACGCTGGTGCATGCGCTGATGGGCATCGTGCCGTCGCACGCGGGCAGCGTGCGGCTGGCCGGCGAGTCGATCTTCGGCCGGCCCGCGCACGCCATTTCGCGCCGCGGCATGGCGCTGGTGCCCGAGGGGCGGCAACTGTTTGCCAGCCTGAGCGTGGAGGAACACCTCACCGCCTTCATGCGCCCCGACGCCCAGGGCTCAGTGACGTGGACGGTGGCGCGCGCCTTCGAACTCTTCCCGCGTCTGGGCGAGCGCCGGGCGCACATGGGCCACCAGCTTTCAGGCGGCGAGCAGCAAATGCTGGCCATTGCGCGCGCCCTGGTCACCCACCCGCGGTTGTTGATCCTTGATGAAGCCACCGAAGGCCTGGGGCCGCTGGTGCGCGAAGAAATCTGGCGCGTGCTGGCCAAGCTGCGCCAGGCCGGCCAGGCCATCATCGTGATCGACAAATACGTGCAGCGCCTGATCCGCCTGGCCGACCGCCAAGTCATCCTGGAACGCGGCCGCGTGGCCTGGAGTGGCTCTTCTGAAGCGTTAGACAGGCAGCGCGAGCTGTGGCCGCGCTACCTGGGGGTGTGAGGCCGAGCACCAGCGAGCACCAGCGCATGTGGCAGCGCAACCGCGCCGGCGCTGCGCGGGCCAGCAGCTACTTCGCAAACAGTTGGCCGATGTCGGCAAAGGCCTTGAATTCGAGCGCGTTGCCGCAGGGGTCGAGAAAGAACAGGGTGGCCTGCTCGCCTACCTGGCCCTGGAAGCGCACGTGCGGCTCGATGATGAACTTCGTGCCCGCGGCAGTGAGCTTGCTGGCCAGCGCCTGCCATTGATCCATGGTCAGCACCACGCCAAAGTGGCGCACCGGCACGGCGTTGCCATCCACCGCGCTGGTGCCGCGGTGGCCGGCTTCTTCAGGCGCAAGGTGGGCCACGATCTGGTGGCCGAAGAAATTGAAGTCCACCCACTCGGGGCTGGAGCGGCCTTCGGGGCAGCCGAGTAAGCCGCCGTAAAAGGCCCGCGCCTGCGCCAGCGAGGTGACGGGGAAGGCCAGGTGGAAGGGCTGGATGGCGGGCATGGCGTGGGCGCTTTCAATCAGGTTATGCGGCGGGAGGGGCCGCAAACTATAGACGCCATATAGACGCCGGCGCACGGCCCAGCCCGGGATCGGCAGGCATTCCAGGCCCTTCACTGCTTGTGGCGAAAAACGGGTGCGCACGATCGTCACACGGGGCAAGCGGTGCAGGCGGTTTTGCATCAGCGTGGAATAGCATGGACAGTCTCGCCAACCTGTCATGCATCTGCCCGTTATGCCCAACCTGGCCAGCCCCATCACCCAAGCGGCGTGTCAAGCGCTTGACGACGCCGACGTGCTGCGCGCTTGCCGCGAGCGCTTCGCCCTGCCGCCTGGTGTGACCTACCTCGACGGCAATTCCCTCGGTGCCTTGCCGCGCGCCGTGGCGCCGCGCATGCAGCGCGCCGTCGAACAGGAATGGGGCGTGGGGTTGATCCGCAGTTGGAACGAGGCCGACTGGTACCCGGCGCCGCAGCGCGTGGGCGCGCGCATCGCCAAACTAGTGGGTGCACAGGACAACGAAGTCATCGTGGCCGACTCCACGTCGGTCAACCTGTACAAGCTGTTGGTGGCCGCCTTGCGAGCGCGCCCCGGGCGCAGCGTGATCCTGGGCGAGGACGACAACTTCCCCACCGACGCCTACATCGCCCAGGGCGTGGCTGAAATCACCGGCGCGCGCTGCCAGGCCGTGCCCGCAGCAGGCCTGGTGGCGGCGTTGAACGAACAGGTGGCCGTGCTCACGCTCACGCATGTGAACTACCGCAGCGGGCAGATGCACGACATGGCCGCGCTGACGCGCCGCGCGCATGACGTGGGTGCGCTGGTGATTTGGGATCTGGCGCACACGGCCGGGGCCATGCCCTGCGACCTGAACGGCTGCGCGGCCGATTTCGCCGTGGGCTGCGGCTACAAATACCTGAACGGAGGCCCCGGCGCGCCGGCCTTTGCCTTTGCCGCGCAGCGCCACCATGCCACGCTGCGCCAGCCGCTTACCGGCTGGCACGGCCACGCGCGGCCGTTTGAGTTCACGCAAACCTACGAGCCCGCGCCGGGCGTGAGCCGGCTGCTGGTGGGCACCGCCCCACAGCTCAACCTGATTGCGCTGGAAGCCGCTCTCACGGCGTTCGATGGCGTGGACATGCACGCCCTGCGCAGCAAGAGCCTGGCGCTGACCGACTTGTTCATCCGCCTGGTGGACGAGCGCCTCAGCGGCTTCGGCCTGGCCACGCCGCGCGCGGCGGCGCAGCGCGGCAGCCAGGTCTCGCTCACCCACCCCGAGGCCTGGCCGATCATGCAGGCGCTCATCCAGCGCGGCGTGATCGGCGACTTTCGTGCCCCCGACATCCTGCGCTTTGGCTTCACGCCGCTGTACGTGGGCTTTGCCGATGTCTGGCATGCCGTGGCCACGCTGCAAGACATCATGGCCGCGCAGGCTTGGGCGCAACCTGAGTTCCGCCAACGCAAGGCGGTAACTTGAATTCGAAGCAGGAGCAAAACATGCCGTTCAATGCGACAAGACGAGTCTTCACCGGCATGACCCTGGCGGCGCTGGCCAGCCTGGGCACCGCCCAGGCGCAGACCGGCCCGATCAAGCTGCTGGTGGGCTTTCCGGCCGGTGGCTCAGTGGACGCCACGGCGCGCGCCGTGGCCGACAAGCTGGCCGCAGCGCTGGGCACCACGGTGGTGGTGGAAACCAAACCCGGCGCGGGCGGGCGCATCGCGGCCGAGGCCTTGAAGAACGCACCGGCCGATGGCAACACCGTGCTCATCTCGCCGCTGGCGCCGATGGTCATTGCGCCGCTCGTGTTCAAGAAGCTGGCCTACAACACCGACTCCGATTTCGTGCCGGTGGCCCACCTGGCGCGCTTTCACTTGGCCATTGCTACCGCCGGTGACGGGCCGCACAAGAACTTGAAAGAACTGGTGGCGTTCTACAAGGCCAACCCGGCCAAGGCCAACTTCGGCACCTCGGCCGCGGGCAGCCAGTTGCACTTCCTGGGCGTGATGCTGGGCCAGGCCATCGGCGCGCCCTTGACCCATGTGCCCTACCAGGGCGGCGCGCCGCTGAACACCGACATCATCGGCGGCCAGATTGCGGCCGGCATCGACACCATGCCGCTCGAATTGCACAAGGCCGGCAAGATGCGCATGCTGGCCGTTTCAGGCGCCGAGCGCTCCACGCTGGCGCCCGATGTGCCCACCTTCAAAGAGCAGGGCTATGCCGGCGTGGTGGGTGAGGGCTGGATGGGTGCCTTCATGCACGCGAACACGCTGCCGGCCGTGGTGGCGCGGCTCAGCGAAGCCTTGGCCGCCGCGGCGCGCCTGCCCGATGTGAAGCCGCGGCTGGAAGCCGCCGGTTTGGAGCCCACCGGCCTGAAGGCGGCTGACTTTGCCGCCGTGCTGGCGGCCGACAAGGCGCGCTGGAAGCCGGTGGTCGAAGCATCGGGTTTTCGCGGCGATTGATGAGCGCCCCAAGGCCGGCTGACGCCGGCCGGCTGCGCAGCGGATCAAACCAAATGGCAGAGCCACAGGTGCTTGCGATGGCCACGGACTGGCGCGAGCTGGGCGCCGCCGAGCGCGAACGCGAGCTGTCACCCAGCTCCTGTATCGGTGGCGACTACCAACCGTTCATCGCAGCGTATGCGCAGCGCAGCGCTGCCGCGCGCTCGCATTTGCCGCATCAAACCTGGCGTTATGGCGACGCCGCGGCGCAGCAGCTCGACTTGTTCCTGCCCGCGCCGACGGCGGTGCCGGCGCCGCTGCTGCTGTTCATCCACGGCGGCTACTGGCAGGAATTGAGCAAGCAGGAGTCGGCCTTCGCGGCCGAGCAGGCGGTGGCTCAAGGCCTGGCCTTTGCGGCGCTCGGCTACACCCTGGCGCCGCAAGCCAGCGTGGCCGAGATCGTGGCCGAATGCCGCCAGGCCCTGGCCTGGTTGAGCGAACACGCCGCGCGGCTTGGGTTCGATGGCGGGCGCATCGTGCTGGCCGGCAGTTCGGCCGGCGCCCATTTGGCCGCCATGGCGGCCTTGCCGGGTGCTGCCGCCATGGTGGCCTTGCCGGGTGCTGCCGCCATGGCAGCCTTGCCGGGTGCTGCCGCCATGGCGGCCTTGCCGGGGGCGGGCCCGCGTGTGGCTGGCGTGGTGTTGGTGTCGGGCCTCTATGAGTTGGAGCCGCTGGTGGGCACGTCCATCAACACCGCCCTGGGCCTCACGCCCGCGGCAGCGCAGGCCGTGAGCCCGGCGCTGTTGGAATTGGCGGGCTTTCCACCCAGCGCCGTGTGCTGGGGTGGCATCGAAACCGCGGAATTCAAACGCCAGGGTCGTGACTTTGCGCAGCGCTTGCAGCAGGTGAACACGCCGTGCAAGGTGTTTGAAGTGCCGCAGCGCAACCATTTCGATGTGATTCTCGACCTGGCCGATGCGGCCACCGAACTGGGCCGCGTCACCCTGGCCCTGTTGCGGCAACATTGAGTGCCATGCCCAAATACAAGCCCGTCATGCCATTGATCGTTGACCCCGCCGGCGTCAACCCCAGCCTGCATGCCCGGCCCATGCCGACCACCACCGACGCAACCCGCGCCTACACCGCGCAGGCCACCGGCGGCGCGCCGTTGGTTGACTTTGCGGGAAGCAGCAACCCGTATGTCGACTACCAAAGCATCGACCTGCTGCTCAGCCTGCAACACCCGCGCAGCCAGGGTTACGACGAGACCTGTTTTTTCATCATGGGGCAGGTGAAGGAGCTGCTGTTCAAGGCGCTGCACTTCGAGCTCTACAACGCCCAGGCGCAGGTTCGCGCCGATGAGGTGGGCAATGCGCTGGAAATTTTGCTGCGGGCCAAGGCGCTGTGCGACTACATCGGCCGCTCGTGGGACGTGCTGGGCGAGACGCTGGTGCAGCTGGCCGATGCGATGAGCCAGTACCGCTGGCGGCATTTCGTCTCGGTGCAGCGCATCATCGGCCTGAAGCCCGGCACCGGCGGCTCGGCCGGCGTGGGCTGGTTGCAGCACATCACCGAGCACCGCTTCTTCCCGGAGCTGTGGTCGATCCGCACCCGGTTCTAGCCCCGATTCGCAGGCCAGACCCCATGAACTACAGCAAGGCAGACGCCAAGGCCTATGCCAAGGCCCATTTCACTGGTGTGTGGGCGGCCACGCTCACGCCGTTCAATGCCGACGGCTCGGTCAACGAGCCCGGGCTGCGCGCCAACCTGGAGCATTGGGTGGGCGCGCTCAAGTTGGGCGGCCTGTTCGTGTGCGGCAAGCAGGGCGAGTATTTCTCGATGAGCCTGGCCGAGCGCAAGCGCAACTTCGAGCTTGCCGCCGAAGTGGCGCACGGGCGTTCGCGCACGGTGATGTCGTGCTCCGACACCAACCTGGACACCGTGCTCGAACTCGGCCGCCATGCGCAAGCCGTGGGCGCCGACTGGATCGTGGTGCACAGCCCCGTGCTGCACTTCGGCGCTGATTCAGACGCCACGATCTACGAGTACTACCGCCACCTCAGCGAGCAGCTCAGCATCGGCATCGCGCTGTGGAACCACCCCGATTGCGGCTACGTGATGAGCCCGCAACTGTGCGCGCGCATCGCCGCGCTGCCCAGCGTGGTGGCCATAAAGTACAGCGTGCCGCGGTCGCTGTACAGCGAACTGACGCGATTGGTTGGGCAGCAGATCCAGGTCAGCACCGCGTCTGAAGAAGAGTGGCTGAGCAACATTGAAGAACTCGGCTGGCGGCTGTACCTGTGCTCGACGCCGCCGTTCCTGCTGCAAACGGCGGCTGACCAGCGCATCAACGAGTACACCCGCCTGGCCTTCGAAGGGGATTTCGCCGCTGCCCACCGCGTGCGCGACAGCCTTGAGCCGG
>JAYUQE010000497.1:0-7499 GCA_043756905.1 Burkholderiales bacterium
CCAGCACAGCGGCCTTCGGGCCAGGGGGAACCATGTCGACCGTCAAACGCC
The DNA here is from genome assembly GCA_043756905.1 of Burkholderiales bacterium. Classification (GTDB taxonomy): domain Bacteria; phylum Pseudomonadota; class Gammaproteobacteria; order Burkholderiales; family Burkholderiaceae_C; genus Rubrivivax. The sequence continues at coordinate 52 of JAYUQE010000497.1, forward strand.
CGACCCTGGAGCAAATGCAGGGCATCGTGGCCTCGCTGCACATGAGCATGTCCAGCCGCGAGGTGGCCGAATACCTGGAGGTGCTGGAAGGCACGTTCCAGGCCTACGACCGGCTGACCCAACTGCCCGACAACCTGCCACCCGTGCGCTACCCGCGCACACCCGGCATCAAGCCCAGCGCGGCCGACAACCCACTCAATGCCTGGGCAGTGAAGGCCGAGGTGCGCGGCGCCGCGCACGGGCCGCTGGCGGGCAAGCGCGTGGTGCTGAAAGACAACGTCTGCCTGGCCGGCGTGCCGATGATGAACGGCGCCTCGTCACTCGAAGGCTATGTGCCCGATGTCGATGCCACCGTGGTCACGCGCATCCTGGATGCCGGCGGCACCATCGTCGGCAAGGCGCATTGCGAATACTTCTGCCTGTCCGGTGGCAGCCACACCTGCGCCGGCGGCGCGGTGCACAACCCGTATCGCTATGGCTATTCGGCCGGCGGGTCGTCGTCGGGCTCGGGCGCCTTGGTCGGCGCGGGCGAAGTGGAAATGGCCATCGGCGGCGACCAGGGCGGCTCGATCCGCATGCCCGCCAGTTGGTGCGGCTGCTACGGCATGAAAGCCACCCACGGCCTGGTGCCGTACACGGGTGTGATGCCGATCGAGGCCACCATCGACCACGTCGGCCCCATGACCACCACGGTGGCCGACAACGCGCTGTTGCTGGAGGTGCTGGCCGGCCCCGACGGCCTGGACCCGCGCCAGTACAACCCGCGCGTGGACCGCTACACCGCGGCGCTGGGCCGCGGTGTGGCCGGCCTGCGCATCGGCGTGTTGGTGGAGGGCTTCAACCACGACAACAGTGAACCCGATGTGGACCAAAAAGTGCGCCAGGCGGCAGATCGGCTGCGCGCGCTGGGTGCCGTGGTGGAAGACGTGTCGGTGCCCATGCACCACGACGGCCCGGCCATCTGGACCTCGATCGCCATCGAGGGCCTGCAAGCGCAGATGATGGATGGCAACGGCATGGGCTTCAACTGGAAGGGCCTGTACACCACCAGCCTGCTCGATGCCCATGCCAACTGGCGCGCGCGCGCCAATGAACTGTCGCCGTCGCTCAAGTTGTGCATGATGGCCGGGGCGTATTTCATGCGCGACTACCGCGGCCACTTCTACGCCAAGGCACAGAACCTGTCGCGCGTGCTGACCCGCGAGTACGACAACGCGCTGCAGAAATACGACCTGCTGCTCACGCCCACGCAGCCCATGAAAGCCACGCCGCTGCCGCCAGCCAACGCGCCGATCGCGCTGTGGGTGCAACGCTCGCTGGAAATGGTGAACAACACCTGTCCGTTCGATGTGACTGGCCACCCGGCGATGAGCATTCCCTGTGGTCTTTCAGGCGGGCTGCCGGTGGGGCTGCAACTGATCGGCAAGCACTGGGCTGAATCGACGATCTACCGGGCCGCGCACGCCTTCGAGCAGTCGGGCGACTGGCGCAACTTCTGAGCCATGCCCAGCGCGCACAACCCCTTTGCTTCAGACTGGGTGCGCGGTGGCGCTGACGACCGCCTGCGCCCACAGGGCGGCCTGTCGTACGTGGCCGGTGCGACCGACTCGGCGCTGCGCTTCATCACCATCGGCGCGCTGCTCGAAGCGGCGGTGGCCGAGCATGGTGCGCGTGACGCCGCGGTGTTTGCCGCCAGCGACGGCAGCGCCGTGCACACGCTGAGTTGGCACGACCTGCTGCGCCGCGCCGACGACGTGGGCGCCGCGCTGCTGGCGCTGGGCATTCGGCGCGGCAACCGCGTGGGCATCTGGGCGCCCAACCGGGTGGAATGGTTGCTGGTTCAGTTTGGCACCGCGCGCATCGGCGCCGTGCTGGTCAACATCAACCCGGCCTATCGCCGGGCGGAGCTTGAATACGCCTTGAACAAGGTGCGCTGCCGCGTGCTGATCACCGCGCGTTCGCACAAAGGCAGCGATTACCTCGACATGCTCAAGGGCCTGGCGCCCGAGATCGACCAGAGCGCCGCGGCCGGTGCGAGTGATGAACTCGAAGCGCGCCGCCTGCCGCACCTCAAGCGCGTGATCGTGCTTGACGATGCGAACCGGCCCAACCCGCTGCCACGGCGCGCCCTGGGTTTTCCTGACTTTGTGCGCCAGGCCGGCCCGGCACACCGCAGCCGGGTGGCGGCCTTGAACGCCGCGCTCGACCCCGACGACGCGATCAACATCCAGTTCACCAGCGGCACCACCGGCGCACCCAAGGGCGCCACGCTGTCCCACTTCAACATCGTCAACAACGCGCGCTACGCCGCCCAGGCCATGGCGCTGGGCCCGGCTGACCGGCTGTGCATCCCGGTGCCGCTGTACCACTGCTTCGGCATGGTGCTGGGGGTGCTGACCTGCGTGGCCAGCGGCGCGGCGATGGTGTTCCCCGGCGAAGCCTTCGATGCGCAGGCCACGCTGGCGGCGGTGCAGCGCCAGCGCTGTACTGCGCTGCATGGCGTGCCCACGATGTTCGTGGCGATGTTGGCGCACCCGCAGCGCGCCCAGTACGACGTGGGCACGCTGCGCACCGGCATCATGGCCGGCGCACCGTGCCCGATCGAGACCATGCGGCAGTTAGTCAGCGAGATGCACTTGGCGCAGATCACCATCGCCTACGGCATGACCGAAACCAGCCCGATCTCGTTTCAGTCGGATGTGAACGACCCGCTGGAACGCCGCGTGGCCACGGTCGGGCGCATCCACCCGCATGTGGAAGTGAAGATCGTCGATGCCCAGGGCCGCATCGTGCCGGTGGGCCAGCAAGGCGAGTTGTGCACCCGCGGCTACTCGGTGATGCGTGGCTACTACGAAGACGCCGAGCGCACGCGCGAGGCGATCGATGAGGCCGGCTGGATGCACACCGGCGACCTGGCAACGATCGATGCGCAGGGCTACTGCAACATCGTCGGCCGGGTCAAGGACATGCTGATCCGCGGCGGCGAGAACATCTACCCGCGCGAGATCGAGGCCTTCATCGAAACGCACGACAAGGTGCAGGCGGTGCAGGTGTTCGGCGTGCCCGACCCGAAGTACGGCGAAGAAGTTTGTGCCTGGATCGTGCTGCGCGCCGGCCAACAGGCCACGGCTGACGAGATCGCCGCGTATTGCCGCAGCCAGATGGCGCACTACAAGGTGCCGCGGCACATCCGCTTCGTGCCCGAGTTCCCGCTCACGGCCACCGGCAAGGCGCAGAAGTTCGCCATGCGTGAGGTGATGGTGCGCGAACTCGGCTTGCGCGAGGCCAAGACGGCATGAGCCCGCCGGGCCGCCATGGGCCACGAAGGGGCCCTACGGGCCCTGGGCGAATACCGGAGTGCGCAGCACGAAGGTGTACACCAGTGAGCCACGCGCGCTGGGGCAGGGGCAGGCATGACTGACGACGACATCGCCTACCTCGATGCCACCGGCCTGGCGCGCCTGCTGCACACGCGCAAGCTTTCGCCGCTGGAGTTGACGCGCGCCATGCTCGATCGCATCGGCCGGCTCGACTCCAAGCTCGCGGCCTATGCCCTCGTCACCCCGGAGCTTGCGTTGGCGCAGGCGCGTGACGCCGAAACGCTGCTGATGCAGCGGCGCATCCTCGGCCCGCTGCACGGCGTGCCCATCGGCTTGAAGGATCTGTGCTTTACCCTGGGCATCCCCACCGCGGCGGGCATGCCGATCCACCGCGGCTTCAGGCCCGCATACGACGGCACGGTCACGGCGCGCCTGCGTGATGCCGGCGCCGTGCTGCTGGGCAAGCTGCAAATGACCGAGGGCGCCTTCGCCGACCACCACCCCGACGTGCGCGTGCCGGTGAACCCCTGGCACGCCGACCATTGGGCCGGTGCGTCGTCAAGTGGCTCGGGCGTGGCGCTGGCGGCAGGCTTGTGTTTTGCTGCCATCGGCACCGACACCGGCGGCTCGATCCGCTTCCCCAGTGCGGCCAACGGCGTGACCGGCCTGAAACCCACCTGGGGCCGTGTGCCGGTTTACGGCGCATTCGAACTTGCTGCCTCGCTCGACCACATCGGCCCCATGGCGCGCAGCGCCGCCGATTGCGGCGCGATGCTGGGCCTGATTGCCGGGGCTGACGCCAACGACCCCACTGCATTGCGGGAGCCTGTGCCCGACTACTTGAGCGGCGACGCCACGCAATTGGCCGGGCTGCGTGTGGGCATCGATCTCGACGATGCCGGCGGCCTGGACGAACCGGTGCGTGCCGCGTTCGACGGCGCGGCCAGGGTGCTGCGCGCGCTGGGCGCCGATGTGCGCCAGGTGCGCTTTCCCGACCCGGCCGACGCCATCAACGATTGGCCGACGGCCTGCGCGGTGGAGACCGCCGTTGCGCACCAGGCCACCTTCCCGGCGCAGCGCGCGGCCTATGGCCCGGGCCTGGCCGGCCTGCTCGACCTGGGCCATTCGATCAGCGGCGTCGATTTGCAAAAGGTCTGGTTGCGCCGCCGCGCGTTTACAGGGCGCGTGACGACACTGTTTGAAGCGATCGACCTGTTGCTGATCCCGGCCCAACCCATGGCCAGCCCGACGTGCAAGCAGATGGACGAGTTGGGCGTGGACCCGGCTGGGTTTGCCCGGCTGGTGCGTTTCACGGCGCCGTTCAACATGAGCGGGCATCCCACGATCACGCTGCCCGCCGGCTTCACGCGGCAGGGCTTGCCGGTGGCGGTGCAGTTGGTGGCGGCGCGGCTGAACGAAGCGTTGCTGGTGCGCGCCGGCATGGCGTTCCAGCGCGAGACCGACTGGCACCGCAGGCGTCCGGCACTGCGCTGAGCGGGTGGCCTGAGGCTGTCGCCTTCAAGCCCGGGTGCTGCGCAAGCCCGCCAGGCCGCTTCACCCGACCCTTTGATACTTGGTGCGGCTGGCGGGGATCGAACCCACGACCCTTGGCTTCGGAGGCCAATACTCTATCCACTGAGCTACAGCCGCAGGCATGCAGGGCGGCGGATTCTACAGACCGCTTCAGCGGGGCTGCGGGTGTGCGCGGTGGGCCAGGAGGCCATCGCTATAATTCTGCGGTTTTGCTGTCCGCGCACCCGCAGCACCAAGCCCCAGCCCAGCCGCAGGCCGAGCCCCACCGAGGATGACATGAGCGATTCCCACCGCCACGATGACGCGCACGACGCGGCCCACGAAGGGCCGATCAAGACCATTCCACAACTGGTCTGGACGGTCATTGCATCGTTCGTGGTGCCCATCATCCTGATCATCATGCTCGTCAACTATGTGGCCTTTGGCGACAAGCCGGCGGCGGGCAGCACCGGTTTGAACGCCGAGGCGGTGGCCCGGCGCATTCAGCCCGTGGGCATGATTGAAGTGAAAGATGTGTCTGATCCTGCGTCCATGAAATCCGGCGAGCAGGTGTATGCCGCGCAGTGCTCAGCCTGCCACGCCGCCGGCCTGGCCAACGCACCCAAGCTCGGTGACGAAACCGCCTGGGGCCCGCGCATCAAGACCGGCCTGGACGCCATGCTCACCTCGGCCATCAAGGGCAAGGGCGCGATGGGCGCACAAAGCGGCGGCGACTTCGGCGACTATGAGATTGCGCGCGCCGTGGTCTACATGGCGAACAAGAGCGGGGCCAAGTTCAACGAACCCAAGGCGCCGGCGGCGGCGGCGTCAGCGCCGCAATGACGCTTCAGGGCTGAACACTACGAGCCACCTGCGGGTGGCTTTTTCACGCCCGCGCAGGGGCGGCAGCGTGGGCAGTGACTTGCGGGCGCAGCACGTAGGCAAAGTGGCGCGGCATGTCGGCAAAGGCCATGTCACGCAGCAGCCACTGGCCGGCTTGCACCGCGTCGGCGGCGGTGTGCGTGTCCAGCGTGTGCACCAGGCCCAGGCCGAGGTCGGTGGCAATGAACACGCGCCCAGCTTCATCGAGCAGGGCCTGCTTGTAGACGGCCGTGCGGCCACTGTGCGAGGTGATGGCCACCTGCCCGCCTGCGGCCTGCAGCCGCCAGACCCAGGGTGCGGCTTGCAGCTCGACATAAACGCGCTGCGGGCCGTTCTGGAAGTACCAGCAGCCGGCGGCGTCAGCCTCGTAGTTGCGGTGGATGAACTCGCGCAGCTTGTCGTGGTCGATGCGGCTGCCTTTGATGCGCGGGAACGGCCCGGCAGCCTGAATGCGGTCGTCGCGCATGTACCAGTCGCCGCGTGCATCGAGTGCCAACCAGCCGTAGCAGTGTGGCACCTGGGGCCATTTGGCCAGCGCGGCCTTGACGATGTCGTCCATGCGCGAACTCTAAGCCTGTTGCGTGAACCAGCTCAACACCGCATCGGGCAAGGCCAGCACGTCGCCGCGCCAGGCGCCCTGGCCAAAACCGGCATGGCCGCCATGCGGCGGCTGCCACAACGTGACGTTGGGGCCGGCTTCATGGCGTGTGGGCAGGCTGGCGGCCGGCACGAAGGGGTCGTTGCGCGCGTTCAGCGCCAGGGCCGGTATGCGGATGCGTGCCAGATGAGGCTTGGCCGACGCACGCAGCCAATAGTCTTCGGTGTTCTTGAAGCCGTGCAGCGGCGCGGTGAAGACATCATCGAACTCGTACAGCGTGCGCGCGGCCAGCATGCGTTCGCGGTCGAACAGGCCGGGGTGCTGCTGCCATTTGCGCAGCGCCTTGGGCTTCATGCTGCGCAGGAACAGGCGGGTGTACACGAGCCGGTTGAAGCCGCGGCCGATGGCACGGCCGCTGGCGGCCAGGTCAAGCGGCGACGACACCGCAGCCACGGCGCGCACGGTGGCCGCCGCGCTGGCGCCGGCTTCTTCGGCCCAGCGCAGCAGGGCATTGCCGCCGAGTGACACGCCGGCAGCAAACAGGGGCGCCGCGCTGCGCTGGCGCAGGCGTTGCAGGATCCAGCCGACTTCTTCAAAGTCGCCCGAGTGGTAGGCGCGCGGCGCGTGGTTGAGTTCACCGCTGCAGCCGCGAAAGTGCGGCACGCTGTAGGCCCAGCCACGCTGCTGCGCCATGGCGCCGAAAGCCTGCGCGTACGGGCTCTGGCTGCTGCCCTCCAAGCCGTGGAACAAGACCAGGTGACGCGCCGCAGCAGGGCCTTCGCGCAGCAGATGATCGACATCAATGAAGTCACCATCGGGCGTGGCCCAGCGTTCACGCGTGAAGCGCGGCGCAGCGCCGAGGTGGCGCTGTGAACGCGTGGCGGCCCAGATCGTCTGCAGGTTGCCACCCGGCAGCCACGCCGGCGCACGGTAGCCCCGCACGGCTAGTGCAGCGTGGCCGGCTGAGCTGGCGTGTTGCCGCCCAGCACCGGCGGCTCGTGCGGCAGGGCAGCGCTGGCGTGGTGCGAGGCCAGGCGCCAGCCCTGCGCCGTCTTCACATACAGGTTGGTGGCCAGCACCCAGGCACTTTGTGTGCCCTGTTGGGACTTGAGCTCGATGCGCTCGACCAGGTGGTG
>JAYUQE010000498.1:0-21581 GCA_043756905.1 Burkholderiales bacterium
GTGCCGGCCGGGCAACGGCTGTCGGTGATCGGCAGCAACGGCGCTGGCAAGACCACGTTCGTCAACATGGTGACCGGCTACCTGCGCCCGGACGCGGGCCAGTTCCTGCTGGACGGCCAGGACATCACCCACCTCTCCCACCTGCAGATCGCCAGGCTGGGCATCTGCCGGTCGTTTCAGATCCCGCAGCTGTTCCTGGACCTGACCCTGCGGGAGAACCTGCTGGTCGCCGCGGCGGCGACGCCGACGCGGGTGCCGATGTGGGGGGCGGCCGACGCCCGCGCGCGCCGCGAGCGCGCCGACGAATTGCTGCAGCGATTCGCACTCGAGGACGACGCCGACCGGCCGGTAGCCGAGCTCGCCGGCGGCATGCGCAAGCTGGTCGACATCGCCATGGCACTGGCGCGCAAACCGCGGCTGCTGCTGCTGGACGAGCCTACCTCGGGCGTGAGCGCGGAGGAAAAATTCCCGGTCATGCACCGGGTGATGGAAGCACTGCGGGGCGAGGCCGCGACGGTGGTGTTCATCGAGCACGACATGGACATCGTGGCCGAGTTCTCGCAGCGCGTGCTGGCCTTTTACAGCGGCCGCGTCATCGCCGACGGCACGCCGGCCGAGGTGCTGGCCAACAACGAGGTGAAGCGTTACGTCACGGGTGGGGTCATCACATGACCACACCATTGCTGGAAGTGAAGAACCTGGCCGCGCACATCCAGGCCATGCCGGCGCTACGCGACCTGAGCCTGCATGTGAACGAAGGCGAAATGGTCAGCCTGGCCGGGCGCAACGGTGCGGGCAAGACCAGCTTCATGCGCGCCGTGATGGGCCATTTGAATGCCAGCGCGGGCCACATCCACTTTGCCGGGGCTGACCTGGCCACGCTGCCGCGCCACGGCCGCGCCGCGCTGGGCGTGGGCTACATGCCCGAAGACCGCGGCCTGGTGCCGCAGCTCACGGTGGAAGAAAACATCCTGCTGCCGATCTGGGTCAGCGCCACGCTGCAGCAAAGCGAGCGCCTGGCCCTGGCCTACAAACTGCTGCCTGAAGTGGAACAAATGCGCGAGCGCCGCGCGCTGTTGCTTTCAGGCGGGCAGCAAAAGCTGGTGGCCCTGGCGCGCGCGCTTGCCGTGGGCACGCGGCTGTTGCTGCTCGATGAACCGTTTGAGGGCGTGGCTCCGGCGCTGGCGCAACGCCTGGGTGAGGTGATTCATGCGTTGCAGGGCACCAGCCTGGCGGTGTTGATTTCGCATTCCGATGCACAGCATGGCGCCTCGATGTTCGCGCGCCAATACGTCATCGAGCGCGGCGCCAACGCCAAGGGCAGTGCATGACCGGCTGGCCGCAGCGGCTGAGGGTGCTCGCACTGGGCGCCACGCTGCTCGGCCTGTGCACACAGCCAGCCCGGGCTCACCCCCACTTTCACTTTGCCTACCAATTCGAGCCCGTGGTGCAAACCGATGGCTTGACCGGCCTGCGCGTGGTGTGGTGGGTCGATGCGCTGGCCAGCGCGCAAATTCGCCAGGCGGCTGACGTGAACCGCGACGGCCAGCTCGATGCCACGGAACTGGCCGCCTTTGCCCGCGGCAACGACCGGCTGATGCGCATGCAGCGCTACTTCATCTCGGCCCTGCCCGTGGGCGCGGCGGAAGCGCTTGAATTCGAAGTGGCCGCGCCCTTGAGCGCCGAAGACCATGCCGAACGCGGCATCCGCCTGGGCTTCGAGCTGCGTTTTGCCGCGCCGCTGCCTGACGGCGCGGTGCGCCTGCGCATGTTCGACCCGACCTGGAATGTTGCCCTCACCCCGCATGCCGCCGTGCTGCCGCTGCCCGGCTGCCGGGCGCAGCGCCAAGACGCCACCCTGGCCACGGTAGGCTGGGGTGAACAGCTTGTGGCGACCTTGCTCATTGAATGCCCGCCAGCGAACAGCGCCCGGCCGCTGGCGATGCTCACACCCCCAAGCCGGGCGCGCGACCAGGAGACGCAAGAATGAGAAGCACCACTGCATTGGCGGGCGCTGTGGCCAGCGCCTTGTTGATGGCCGCCACCGCGGCATCGGCACAGGCCTACGAGAGTTGCCACCGCTCGAAGTACGGTCCGAATGACCAACTCGGCGCGCTGAACACCATCACCGCGGCCAAGACGCTCGAAGCGACGAAGCTGGTCAAGCGCGGCAAGGCCATCCGCATGGGCATTGAAACCAACAGCAAGACGCCGGCCTTCCCGCCGCGCACCTTCTCGGTCACCGTGTTGACGCCCGGCCAGGAATACGGCCGCTCGCTGGGCGAGACCAAGACGAACTACAACGACGACATCATCATGGGCTGGGTGGGTATTGGCAGCCAGCTCGACGGGTTGGGCCACATCGGCATCGACGGCGTCTACTACAACTGCGTCAAGGGGGCTGACTTCGTCACTGCCGGCGGCTTGAAGAAATACGGCATCGAAACCGTGCCGGCCATCGCCACGCGCGGCGTCATCCTCGACATGGTGGGCCTGACCGGCAAGGACCCGGTGCCCGAAGGCACGGCCTTCAACCGCAAGGAAATCGACGCTGCCTTGGCGCGCCAGGGCAACATGAAGATCGGCAGCGGCGACGTGGTGATCTTCTACACCGGCTGGACCAAGCTGATCGGCAAGGAAGACGCGCGCTACGGCGGCACCGAGCCCGGCCTGGGCATCGATGGCGCCAAGTACCTGGCCTCGCTGGGCGTGGCCATGGTCGGCGCCGATACCTGGGGCCTGGAAGTGCTGCCGTTTGAAGACCCGAAGAAGGTCTTCCATGTGCACCAGATCCTGCTGGCCGAGAACGGCATCTTCATCCTTGAAAACGTGGTGGCCGAAGAGGCCGTGAAAGACCGCGTCTACGAAGGCCTGTTCACGCTGGGCCCGTCGCGCGTGACGGGGGCGGTGCAGGCCATCGTCAACCCGATCTTTTTGTATTGAACGGCGCCAGGAACCTGTCGGGCTTTGGGTTGGGCCCGCGCCGGGGTGAGTTGCCGTGCCAGGCTAGGCGTCAGCGAGGCGTGTGGCGGGCCCACACAACGAGCTGGCAACGACGCCTGGCGCGGCAAATCACCTCGGCCCTTCGGGTTGGGCCTGCAAAGGGGCTCATCCGTCGTTGCAAAGCCTCGCTGTGCCACCCGGCACAGCTGCGTTTTGCGCCTAGTCTGAGCCCCTTTGCAGGCCCAACGCGGGCCCAACCCAAAGCCCGACAGGCTCCCAGGCTGGCTGCGCACGTCCGGCCAGCTCAAGTCATTGGTTAACGGTGTGGCCGCGCTATCGTGCGGCCACATCACTTCAGGAGCACGGTCATGAAAGTCGCCTTCTTCGGCACCGGCCTCATGGGCACGGGCTTTGTTCGCCGCCTGCGCGCCAATGGCCATGAGGTGAACGTCTGGAACCGCAGCCCGGCCAAGGCGCGCGCGCTGCAAGAGCATGGCGCCAAGGCCTTTGAAGATGCCGCCGCTGCGCTGGCAGGCACTGAGCGCATCCACCTGTCGCTGGCCGATGACGCCTCGGTCGATGCCGTGCTGGAGCCCCTGGCCGCGCTGATTCCCAAAACCTGCTGGATCGTCGACCACACCACCACCGCCGTCACGCCCACCGCGCAGCGCGTGGCACGCTGGAACAAGAGCGGCCACACCCTGGTGCATGCGCCTGTGTTCATGGCGCCGGTGAACGCGCTTGAAGGCACGGGCTTGATGCTTGTTTCGGGCGAGCAGGCCAGGCATGACGCCCTGCTACCGGCCCTGCAGCCCATGACCGGCAAGGTGATCTATATGGGTACTGCGCCCGAGCGTGCCGCGGCGTTCAAGTTGTTCGGCAACATGACGCTGATCGGCATCATGGGCGTGCTGGGTGACGTCAACCGCCTGGCCCATTCGGTGGGCATTTCCAGCGCCGAAGCGTTTTCGCTGTTCCAGCACTTCAACCCCGGCCAGATGCTGCCCGCGCGCGCCGCGCGCATTGCAGGTGGCGACTTCACCTCGCCTTCGTTCGAGCTGAGCATGGCGCGCAAAGACGTGCGGCTGATGATTGAAGAAGCGCAGAGCCACGGTGTGAACCTGTTTGTGATGCCGGGCGTGGCGGCCATGTTCGACGCCGCCCTGGCGCGCGGCGAAGGCGCGCTCGATTCGGCAGCGGCGGCCCGCATGCCGGTATAAACATCTTCATGAACGGGACAGCGCCCCCATGATCGAACATCATCTCGACATCGCCACCGCCGACGGCGCCATGAACTCACTTGTGGTGCACCCCGACGAAGGCGGCCCGCACCCGGTGCTGCTGTTCTACATGGACGCTCCGGGCAAGCGCGAAGAACTGCACGACATGGCGCGCCGTCTGGCTGCTGTGGGCTATTTCGTGGTGCTGCCCAACCTGTACTACCGCCGTTCGCGCGACTACTTTTTGCGCGAGCGCACCGAAGCCGGCATGGCCGAGATGTTCGGCCACATGGGCACTCTCAACGCCGCCACCACCGAATGCGACACGCGGGCGATGTTGAATTTTGTTGCCGCGCAGCCGCACGCCGACGCCAGCCGCGTGGGCGCCGTGGGCTACTGCATGAGCGGCCCGTTCGTGGTGTGGGCGGCCACGCAGTTCCCGCAGCGGCTGCGCGCCATCGCGAGCATTCACGGTGCCAACATGGCCACGGCGGCGGCCGATTCACCGCACATCATGGCCGCGCAACTGCGCTGCGAAAGCTACTTCGCCTGCGCTGAAATCGACAAGTGGGCGCCGCCGGCTGACATCAAGCTATTGCAGGCCGGCTTGCGCAGGGCGCCGGCACCCCACCGCATCGAGTGGTACCCCGCGGTGGAACATGGCTTCGTGTTCCCGCTGCGCGCCGGCGTGTACAACCGCGCCGCGGCAGAGCGGCATTGGGAGCGGCTGTTCAGCCTGTTCGCTCGCACCTTGCAGGCCGCGCCACCCGCGCATTGAGGCGGCAAGTTGGCCGGCCTGTTCATCAGCTACCGCCGCGACGACAGCGCCGGCCACGCCGGGCGTTTGTTCGATGCGCTGAAGGTGGGTTTCGGCGGTGAGCAGGTCTTCATGGATGTCAGCGACCTGCGCCCGGGGCAAGACTTCGTGGCCGCGCTCGACGCCGCCCTGGCCAAGGCCGATTGCCTGCTGGCCGTGATCGGCCCGCGCTGGCTGGATGCCACCAACGCCGCCGGCCAGCGCCGCATCAACGATCCAGATGACTTTGTGCAACGTGAGATCGGCCGGGCGCTGGCCCAGGGTGCCACGGTGATCCCGGTGCTGGTGCATGGCGCCAGCATGCCCGCGGCCAGTGCACTCCCGCCACCCTTGCAGCCACTCGCGCGCCGCCAGGCGATCACCTTGACCGACCCGCGCTGGAACAGCGACGTGCAGGAACTGATCGCGCTGCTGCATGTGCGCCCCGGCGGTGCGCCGCGCGTGGCGGTGCCGGCAACCGGCGCACCCGCGGCACGGCCCGGAAAGTTGCCCGGCGAGTTATCCGGCAAGTTACCCAAGCAAGTGGGCGCGGCGGCGCTGTTGCTGGCAACTTTGGTAGCCGGTTCCTGGTGGCTGTTCACCCCAGGCAAACCAGCCAGCCAGGCGCCGCAAGCCGGCAGCAGCAATGCACCCAGCCCCGTTGCGTCGCAAGCCCCTGGCCCGCCCGCAACTGGCGCCACCGCAACGCCGGCCGCCCCTGCCGCGGCCAGCGCCGTGGCGCGTTTCAATGTGCCCCTTCCGCCCTTGAGCGAAGTGCGCTTTCGCACCAGCCGCGCCCAGTTGGTGTTCAGCATCATTGCCATTCGCCAGGAGCCGCAGGGTGACGACAAGCAAGAGTTGGCCTTCCTGGTGCGCATGCTCAACAACGGGCCCATGGATGAAGCCTTCAGCAGCGATCAGTTCCGCCTGGTCGTGGCGGGCCAGCCCATCGCGCCGAAGGACTTTCTCAACGACATCACCAACGCCGTGCAGGCCAGGCACGCCACGTTGCGCTTTGATGCGCCGGCTGGCCTGAAAGCCGCCGAGCTGGAAGTGCGCGTCAACACCGAGAGCACGCGCATCCCCTTTGCGCTGGAGCCACGCACTGCGTTGCGCAGCGACCCCACGCTGGATGACTTTGGCCGCGCCAAGCCGGTGCGGCTGGTGGATGTGGTCAAGGCCTTTCCGGCGGCGTTGCCGGCCGGCCAGCGCGTGGCATTGGGGCCGGTGGGCTATCAGATCGTGGCGGTCAACATCGAGCGCGAAACGGTGGAGAAGGCGTCCTTGACCGTCACCGTGCGCTGCAGCGTGCCTCTGGGCGGCGTGGCGGTGAACTTCTGGTCTGACACGCTGCGCTTGTGGCTGGACGGCCTGCCGCATGCGCCGGTGAACTTTGTTAACGAGGCGGTGAGCGCCGGCGACAGCAAGGAAGCGCGCTTTGTGTTCGAGCTCAGCGCCATGCCCAGCAGCATGGAGCTGAGCGTTCGCAACAGCAGCGAAAGCAGCAAGTTTGCCTTGCCGTTGGATGCGCTGCCCAGGCGCTGACGAAGCATCACTTCAAACGTTAAACAACCTGGCCATGAAAACCCGGTACTACACCGCCAGCAGCCTGGATGGCTTCATCGCCACCGAAGACGATTCGCTGGAGTGGCTGTTTCGGCAGGTGCTTCGACGAACTGCGCTACATCGTGCCGCGCACCACAATGCCCACCGCCCCACACTGACCGCAAAGGTTTCAACATGCTGAAGTTCTATTACTCGCTTGCCCCCAACCCCATGAAAGTGGCGCTGTTCCTGGAAGAGGCCGGGTTGCCCTACGAAGCGATAGCGGTGGAAACGCGCAAAGGCGAGCAACATGCCGCCGCCTTCACCGCGCTGAACCCGAATGCCAAGGTGCCGGTGATCGTGGACGGCGATGCCACCGTGTTCGACAGCAGCGCCATCCTGCTGTACCTGGCTGAAAAAACCGGCCAGTTCCTGCCCGCCGCGGCTGACCGCGGCGCCATGCTGAGCTGGTTGATGTTCACGGCGTCGGGCATCGGCCCCTTCACCGGCCAGTGCGTTCACTTCAACCACTACGCGCCCGAACCCATCCCTTACGCCATCAACCGCTACGACTTCGAAGCCTGGCGGCACTGGAAGATCTTGAACACCCACCTGGCCGGCAAGCCGTGGATGGTGAGCGAGCGCTACACGCTGCTGGACATGGCCGTATGGGGCTGGGCCCGCGCCGTGCCTTTTGCGCTCGGCGCCGAAGCCTGGGAACAACTGCCTCATGTGAAACGTTTGTTCGACACCGTGAACGAACGCCCCGCCGCGCTGCGAGCTGTGGCGCTGAAAGACCGGCACGCCTTCAAGACCGAGATGGACGATGCGGCGCGGCGGGCGATGTTTCCGCACATTGAGCGCTTGAAGGCCTGAGTGGCCGCTGTTCTTCATGTGCAGCGCCTGCGCCATGCCCGTGGCAATCAAGCTCTCGACCTGCGCTTTGACCGTTGCCGGGCTGATGCAGCGGTCGCCGTCTACCGCCGAGCTGATGCGGTTCACCTTGATCTGGCTGCCTTGCAGCGAAACCTCGGCCACGTGGGCAACGATGGTGTCGAAGCAATCATCCTAGAAACGGCAGTTTGACGCGCCCGAGTGGGCCGAGAGGCCAGCGGGCCCTAGCGCCGAATCGAATCGGTACCTGCGCCGGGCAGCGTGCCGTGCTGCCCAATGCTGGGCAGCGCAGCGAAGCCAGGCTCGTCCCACTCGGTCACGTAAGGCGGCGCCGGCACCTTGACCGTTCTGCCGTGAACCACCATGTCGCGGGTTCGCAACTGGGGGTGTTGGATCAGGTCATGCACCGAGTTGATCGCGCCATACGCTGTCTGTGCTTCGGTCAACCGGTCCACAGCCTGTGCATAGGTCAGCTCGGAAAAGACCCCTTGAATACGCGCCTCAAGTTCGTCGCGATGTGCCGTGCGATGGCTGTTGTTGTCGAAACGCGCGTCGGTGGCGAGATCGGGCAGGCGCAGTACCGCAGCGCAGAAGTTGGCCCACTCCCGTTCGTTCTGAATCGACAGCACAAGCTCCCGGCCGTCGCAGCAGGTGAAGGCGCCATATGGCGCGATGCTCGGGTGCTTGAGGCCCACGCGATCTGGCGCGCTGCCGCCGTAGAGCGCCTGGAGGTAAGGCACGGCCATCAGCTCGGCAGCGGAGTCGAACAACGACACCGTGATGCCGCTGCCCTGGCCGGTGCGTGCACGTTGCAGCAGCGCCTGCTGAACGCCGATCAGCGCGTTCATGCCGGCCGCGATGTCGCAGATCGATACCCCAATGCGCCCCCAGGGGCCAGGTGCGCCACTCACCGCTACCAAGCCACTTTCGGCTTGAACGAGCAGGTCATAGGCCTTCAGGTTGCGCAAGGGGCCGCTTTCGCCATAGCCGGAAATGTCGCAGGTGATCAGGCGCGGGTGGCGCGCACGCAAATCTGCGCAGCCAAAGCCGAGCCGCTGCGCCGCGCCCGGCGCAAGGTTCTGGATGAAGACATCCGCGCCGGCGATGAGGCCGGCCAAGGTGGCCTTGGCGGCGTCTTGCCGCAGATCGAGGGCCACCGACTCCTTGCCCCGGTTGATCCAGACGAAGTACGACGACTCGCCATGCACTGCCTTGTCGTAGCCGCGCGCGAAGTCGCCCTCCGGCCTCTCGATCTTGATCACCCGTGCGCCGGCATCAGCCAGGCGGCTCGAACAATAGGGTGCGGCCACCGCCTGCTCGAGCGCGACGACGACGATGCCTTCCAGGGGTTTGATGGTCATGGGCGTCGATGGGTTAGGAGTGCCGGTGCTAGCGCGTCAAACCGAGCGCGCGCCACCCACAGGGAATTCGACGCCGCTGATGAAATCGGCCGCATCGCTGGCCGGGAACAGCGCCGCGTGGGCCACGTTGGGTGCGCGGCACAAGCGGCCGAGCGGGATCGTTGCCAGGAAGCGTGCACGGTTCTCAGGCCGCAGCTTCAACGCAGAGCTCGCCGCGTTCGAGCGTGAACGTGGTGCACTGAAGGCGATCAAGCAGCGCGCGGTTCGATTCCGTGATCACCATGCACAACCCGGGGCGCAGCTTGACCATGCGGCTCAGCGCCTCGGCGTATTGCCGCGCCAGGGCGGGCGCGAGCCCCTGGAACGGCTCGTCGACCATGAGCAGCCGGGTGCCGACCATCAGCGCGCGGGCCAGCGCGGCCATCTTGCCCTGGCCGCCCGACAACGCCGCGGCCGAGCGCGGCAGCATTTCCTCGATCTGCGGCACGATCGCGATCGCCTCGGCCAATCGCTGCTCGATGGCGGCACCGCGCATGCCAATGGCTTCGCAGGGCAGGCGCAGGTTGTCGCGCACGGTCATGGTCGGGAACAGGACGCGATCCTCAGGTGCGTAGCCAACACCAAGCCCGGCGCGGGCGTAAGGCGGCTGTGCGCGCAGATCCTGGCCATCGAGCCAGACCTCGCCAGCTCGCAAGGCCGTGAAGCCCATGATCGTGCGCAGCAGGGTGGTCTTGCCCGCGCCATTGCGCCCCAGGACTGCGTAGGTTTCGCCGGGTCTCATCTCTACAGTTAGGTTGCGCAACACAGGGATGCCGGCAATGTCCACTGAAACGTTCTTGAGCGTCAGCATGCGTTTCTCAATGCCCGAGCACCACGGCGCGGACTTCCGGGTCGTTCATCACGACATCGGGTGGGCCATCGGCCGCAATGCGCCCGGAGATCCAGGCCGCCACACGGGTGGCGTATTGCTTGACGATGTCGACGTCGTGCTCCACGAAGATGGCGGTCACGCTGCGCTGCGACAGCGCGTTCATGATGGTGGCCATCAAGGGGTGCTTCTCATCAGCCGCCACGCCGCTGGTTGGCTCGTCCATGATCAACAGCTTGGGCCGCAGCACCAGCGCCATGGCGATATCGAGCAACTTGCGGTGCCCCTCCGGCAGGCTGTCGCAGCGGTCGTTGGCGCGCGCGGCCATGCCCACCGCGTCCAGCACATGGTCCACTTCAGCGCCATCGACACAGCGCTCAAGCGGGCGAAACATACGCAATTGCCCAAGGCGCGCCGCAATCGCCAGCTCGATGCTTTCGCGCACCGTGTGCTCCAGGAACAGTTGCGGCAACTGGAAGGATCGGCCGATGCCGCGTTGCACGATCTGGCGCGGGTGCATGCGCGTGATGTCGCTGCCGTTGAAGCGGATCTCGCCGCTGGACGGCTTGATGTAGCCGGTCACCATGTTGATGAAGGTCGTCTTGCCGGCACCGTTGGCACCGATCACGGCCAGGCGTTCGCCTGCGCCCAAGTCGAAATCGATGCCGTCGGCCGCAACAACGCCGCCGAACTTGAGCGTGAGGCCACGGGTTTGAAGCAGGGATGTCATGTCAGTTCACAGCGCGCCGCTGACGCCGGTTGTCGATGCGCACCAGCCAGGCCACCAGGCCGGCCGGCGCCAGGAAGATCAGGAGCAGCAGCACGGTACCGATCACCATCTGCCAGGCGCCGGTCAGCGCCGCAGCGGCAAAGAGCTTGAGGAACTCGAAAGCGATGGCGCCGAGAAAAGCGCCCACAGGCTGCATGGTGCCGCCCAGAACGGCAATGAACACGTACTCGCCCGAGCGCACCCAGTAGCCCATCTCAGGCGTCACCATGCCCTGCACAAGCGCAAACATGCCGCCCGAGAAGCCGCACAGCACCGCCGAGGCGATGTAGCCCTTGTAGAAGATCCACCGTGCCGAGATGCCCAGGTACTCGAGGCGAATTTCATTCGACTTTATGGCCGTGAGCGCTTGTCCGGTGGGCGATGCGTACAGACGCTGCGCCAGCAGGCAGACCACGACCACGAGCAAGGTGCAAAGCACCAGCAACCAGGTCTCGAAGGCCGCGCGCTCCATCACCTGGCCAAAGAGCGGCGGGCGTTCCAGCCGCAGGCCGTCGGTGCCGCCGGTGAAGTTGTAGAACTTGCCCAGCACCGCAAACAGCACCATCGAAAGCGCCAGGTTCAGCATGCCGAAGAAAATGCCGCGGTAGCGCGCCATGAAGGAGCCGACGATCACTCCGGCAAGCAGGCCGGCAACCGCCCCAGCCGCCAGCAACACCACGCCGTCAACCTGCGGCCACGCCCGGGAGACGGCGACCAGTGCATAGCCCGACAGGCAGGTGAAGCCAGCGTGACCAAACGACACCTGGCCGGCGCGGATGAGGATGCCCACACCGAGCGCGGCAAAGCCATAAGACAGGCCGATGATCAGCGGCGTCTTGAGCCAGGGGAACCACAGGCCGAGCGCCAGCGACAGGCCGGCAATCATCCAGGGAGCCAGGCGAACCAGCATCACACCCTGCGCGCTTCGGCCACAGCGAACAGGCCTTGTGGGCGCCACAGCAGTACCGCAAGCATGATCAGGTAGGGCACCAGGACGTCAAGCTCGGGCAGCAGGTATACCGCGAAGGCCTTGCCCATGCCGATCAGCAGCGCAGCGATGGCTGTGCCCGTGATCTGGCCCAACCCGGCCACGGCGACCACGGCGAACGACAGCACCATCATGTCGCCGCCGATGCCGGGCACCAGTGATGTGGTGGGTGACGCCAGCGCCCCGCCCAGCGCGCCCAGCACGGCGCCCAGGCAAAAGGTGACCAGGCCAATGCGCTGGGCATGAATGCCCATGGCACTGGCCACCTCACGGTGGTGGGTCACGGCCATGAGCTGGCGGCCAAACCGGGTGTGAGCCAGCGACCAGCGCAGCCCGATAAACACCGCAACCGCCGCCGCCGGCAACAACAACAACTGGTAGGCGGTGTAGGTCACCGTGCCGACCTTGATGGTTCCCATGGCATCCACCGCATGCGTTACCGACACGGGGCTGGCGCCCCAGATCATGCGCTGCAGGTCTTCCATGATCATGAAGACGGCGAAAGTGGCCAGCAGTTGCATCACCGGGTCGATGTTCAAGATGCGGCGTATCAGGCCGGTTTCGATGATCACCCCCAGCACCACGCCCACGCCCAAGGCGCCCAGCAGCAGCGCCAGCAGCGACAACGGAATCGACTCCCCGTTCGCCATCACCGCGCTGAGCTTGGCCGCCGCATAACCGCCAAAGGCGTAGAAGCTGCCATGCGCCACATTCAGGATGCGCATCACGCCGAAGATCAGCGTCAGGCCCAGCGCCACCAAAAACAGCAGCGCAGCCTGCGTGGTGCCATCGAGCAGCGCGAGGACGAACAAGGTGGCGTTCATCGTGGTCGCGTCACGGGTTCGTCGTTGCGGCGGTGGTCAGAAAGACTTGATGCGCGCGTCTTTGAGCAGATCGACCTTCAAGGTCTTCACCCATTCCGGCGACTTCGTGCCCACAGGGTTTTGCACCATCTCGCCCGGGTAGATCGTCAAGCCCTGGATCACCGGGAACGGGTAGGCATCGGTCATCTTCGTCACGCCGAGCATCTGGTCTTCCAGACCCTGGCCGTCTTCGCGCATTTGCACCGGGCGGGTCAGGGCCCGGAACTTCAGGCTGCGCATGGCGTCGGCCACCTGTTCCGTGCTGGGCCAGTTGCCACTGTTGGCCTTGATGGCCGCGGTATAGGCATCGGCAACAGCTTGAAAGGCGGCCACTGCGTGGTACGCAGAGTAGATCGGGTACTGGCCGGTCTTGGCACGGTACTTCTCGACGAAGGCCTTGTGCTTCGGGTCATCCTTCAGCTCGGGGTGCAGGAAGTAGTGGTCACCGCGCATGCCGACGATCACGCCATCTGGCAGTGCCTTGCCCACCCGCTCCAGCGAGCTCTCGGCCAGCGGCAGCACCCAGGTGGAGGTGCGAATCAACCCGCGCTGCGCAGACTGGCGGATCAGCGTGTCCAGCTCGCCGCCCCACGACGTGCTGAGAATGACGTCGGGCGCCAGGGCCTGCAACCGGCTGATTTCGGAGCTGAAGTCGGTGGAGCCGAATTTGGGGAACAGCTCGGCAACGACTTGAACGTCAGGCTTCAGTGCACGCAGCGTGTTGATGAAAATTTCCCAGGAGTCGCGGCCCCAGGCGTAGTCTTGATTCACCACGGCAACGGTCTTGAAATTGGGCTTGGTGCGCAGCAAGTACAGCACCGTGGCCACCATCTCTGAAGTGGCATTGGCCTGGGTGCGAACCACGTACTTGAAGCGGCGGTTTTCGAGGATCTTCTCGGTGCCGCAGTCCCACATCACATTGAGGACCTTCAAGTCCTCAGCCACCGGCGCCAGCGCATTGCAGTTGCCGCTGGAGATCGAAGCGAGCGTGACCTTGACGCCTTCCTCCTGCACCACGCGGCGGAATTCAGACAGTAGCTTGTCCCCGCCAATGCCCTCATCAATGATCACCGCCTTGAGCTTGACGCCACCCACACCGCCGGCGGCATTGATGTCGTCAATCGCAATTTCGGCAGCGGCCTTGCCCGGGATGCCGAACACAGCGGCTGGCCCCGACAGGAAGGTCGTCATGCCGATCTTCAACTCAGCGGGCTTGCCCTGTGCATGGGCCATGACGGCAGCAGCCAGCAGGCTCAGGCCCAGGATGCCAGCGTGGATCGACTTCTTCATTCGGTGTCTCCGGTTGAGTTGGGAATCGTTGGCCCTCAATGGCCCTTGCGACCAAATGCTCATTCTTCGCAAGAGCCACAAATCGATCCATAAGAATTTGGGCAAGCCGGACTTGCACAAATTCGAGCTTCGGGTTTGCACTAGTCTAGGAGCCTGCTGCGATAACCGTGCTCAAGCTGCGGCCGTGCTGGCGCTGAGGTGATGCAACAGGGCCTCAACCGAACTGTTGGCCGCGCGATCCTTGCGTACGCAGATCAGCATCTTCCTTTCGGCCCACTCCTCTGGAAATGGCCGCACCACGAGCCCCATGCCCTGCCCCAGGGCCAAGGCGGCCTGGTAAGGCAACAGCCCGACGCCGCGGCCCGACTGCACCATGCGGCACACGGCCTCGAAACTGCGCACTTGTATGCGCAGTTGCAGCGTTCGCTCTGCAACCACAGCCTGCTCGGCCAGCAGCCGCATCATCGACGAGCCGCTCTCCAATGCAACGACGTCGTGATCGAGTACGTCGACAAAGCGCATCGACTCAAGGGTTGCCAGCGCATGGTCGGCCGGCATCACCGCGGCGATTCGGTCGCTGCGATACGGGTACACCTCGAGCCCCTCGGTGCGCAGGCCTTCAACGATGATGCCGATGTCAGCGTCTGCCGACAGCACCTCCTTCACGGTCTCGGCGCTCCAACGCTCCTGCACGATCAGATGCACGTCGGGATGGACACGCGAGTAGGCCGCAAGGTCGTCGGGCAGGAACTCGGTCATGGCCGAGGTATTGGCCAAAACGCGCAAGGCCCCGCGCTTGCCCGTGGCATGGTCGTTCATCTCGGCCTGCATCTGGTTCATTCGCATCAACAGCGCCTTGGCGTGAACCAGCAGCGACGCGCCGGCGGGCGTCAGCTCAACCCCGCGCGGCGAGCGTTCGAGCAGCGTGGCCTTGAATCGATGCTCAAGCAGCGCCATGCGACGGCTTGCCGCGGCAAGGCCGATGTGCGACGCCTCGGCGGCCTTCGTCAGGCTGCGCAGTTCGGCGGCACGCACGAACAGCGCAAGTGAGTCAATGTCTGGGAGCATGCGGCAGGCCTGTTGAAGGCTTGAATTGTCGGTTGATACCCAGCTTCGAATTGTGCGAACGCCCCCCAAGCAAGATCGCGCTTTGCTCGCGCTGAACGGCACGCCTGTGCGACGATTCATCGGATCAACTTTCTTCAAGACCAGGAGGTGACCCCGATGCGCCCGGCTTGCTGTCGTCTGCTGAGTGTCCTTGGCATCGCCTGCGCCGCCGGTGGGTTGGCGCCCGGAAGTGGCGCGTTCCAGCAGCCACGCGAGCGCCAGTGCCGCGCTCTTTGCACTCGGCGCCGAAGCCTGGGAATACCCGCCTCATGTGAAACGCTCTTTTGATGCTGTGAACGAACGCCTCGCCGCGCCACGGGCTGCTGGCATGAAAGTCCGGCAGGCCTTCAAGACCGAGATGGACGATGTGGCGAGGTGGGCGATGTTTGCGCACAGCGAGCGGCTGAAGCGGTGAGCGCAGGCGAGCCGCTTGGCCGGTAGCGTCCTCCTGCACGCCGAGCAGTTGTAGGAAACCAGACCAATGCATTCGGGATCGCGTTCGACACAGCAGTGTGTTGTGAGGCAACGTGCGGGTCAGGAAGGACCACATCCCCCACCACTGGGCGTCAGCCGGCATCGCCCGTTCAAATTGCCCTCGACCATTGCTGCATGATGCCGCCTTGCCCCAGGCCCCATCATCGCCAACCATCTCGCCACGAAAGCCCAGCATGACCATCACTCCGTCAACCCGACGCACCTGGTTCGTCACCTGCATCACCGTGTTGACACTGGCCAGCGCGACAGCTCATGCCCAAGCCCAAACCCCCGTTCGCGTCGGCTCGAAGATCGACACCGAAGGCTCGCTGCTGGGCAACCTGATCGTGCAGGTGCTTGAAGCCGGCGGCGTGAAAACCGAGAACCGGCTGCAACTCGGCTCAACCAAGATCGTGCGCGCCGCGCTGAGCGCGGGCGAGATCGACATCTACCCCGAATACACCGGCAACGGCGCCTTCTTCTTTGGCGACGAAAAGCACCCGGCGTGGAAAAGCTTGAGAGCGGGCCACGAGCGCGTGAAGGCGCTGGATCAGGAAAAGAACAAACTCATCTGGCTGGCCCCGGCACCGGCCAACAACACCTGGGCGATCGCCATTCGGCAAGACCTGGCGAACACGCACAAGCTCAAATCAATGGTTGACTTTGGCCGCTGGGTGGCGGCTGGTGGCAAGGTCAAGCTGGCGGCGTCGGCCGAATTCGTTGAGCGCAGTGATGCCCTGCCGGCGTTTCAAAGCGCCTATGGCTTCAAGCTGGCGCAAGACCAGTTGCTGCTGCTGGCCGGCGGCGACACCGCGGTCACCATCAAGGCCGCGGCACAGCAAACGTCGGGCGTGAACGCGGCCATGGCCTATGGCACCGATGGGCCCGTGGCCGCGCTGGGCCTGGTGATTCTGGACGACACGCTGGGCGTGCAGCCGGTGTATGCGCCCGCCCCCGTGGTGCGCGCCGAAGTGTTGGCACGCCTGCCGCAGTTGACCAGCTTGCTGGCCCCGGTGTTTGCCTCGCTCGACGCACCCACCTTGCAGCGCCTGAATGCGCAGATTGCGCTGGAAGGGCGTGATGCGAAACAGGTGGCCAGCAGCTACCTCAAGGCCAAGGGTTTCATCAAGTGATGCCGGCGCAGCGAGCCGGCTCACCCAACGTGGGTGGGGTTCGCAACCGCGTGCTGGCGGTGCTGGTGCTGGGGGGCATCGCTGCGGCATTCGGGCTGGCATTCTTGAGCGTGGCGCCGAACCGGCTGGTATCGGGCACCGGGCTGCCATTGGCCGAGGTCATCACCGGCATCCGCAGTGTGGATTGGGCCTGGCTGGTTGTGCCGGCATTTGTCCTGTGCATGGCCGTGTTTTTACCCTCCAGCCAGCCCACACACGCTTTGGTGGTGCTGGCCGCCACCGCCCTGCTCACCGGCCTGGCTGCCCTGGCGGGTGCTGCCGCGGCGGCACGTGCGGGGGCCAGCACCAGCCTGGCGCGCACCTCGCTGGGCGCGGGTTTTTGGGTCTTGATGCTGCTGCTTTGGCTGGCCGTGGCAGATGCCTTGCAGCGCGCGCGCCTGCACGCCGCAGCGCGAGCGCTGGCCCATGTGGCCGCGCTGTTGCCGCTGGCCGCGTTGCTGGCGCTGGGGCAGCTTGGTGAGTTGTCGTTGCTGAAGGAATACGCCAACCGGCAAGACGTGTTTGCCCAAGCCTGGCAGCGCCACGCGCAACTGGTGGGCAGCGCGCTGGCCGCGGCGTTGTTGCTGGGGGTGCCGCTGGGGCTGGCGGCGGCGCGGCACGAGCGTGTCGCGCGGCCGGTGTTCGCGCTGTTGAACCTCGTCCAGACCATCCCCTCGATGGCGCTGTTTGCGTTGTTGATTGCGCCACTGGCCTGGCTGGCAGCGCAGTGGCCAGGCATGGGCTTAAGCGGCGTCGGCCTGCTGCCGGGCGTGATTGCGCTGCTGCTCTATGCCCTGCTGCCCATCGTGCACGGTGTGGCCGCGGGCTTGCGGCAACTGGACCCGGCCGTGCTGCAAGCCGCCACCGGCATGGGCCTGAGCCGGCGCCAGGTGTTCTGGAACGTTGAATGCCCGCTGGCGCTGCCGGTGTGGTGGGCGGCCTTGCGCCTGACCACCGTGCAGCTCATTGGCCTGGCCGTGGTGGCGGCGCTGATCGGCGCCGGCGGCTTCGGTGCGCTGGTGTTCCAGGGCTTGCTCAGTGGCGCGCTCGATCTGGTGCTGCTGGGCGTGCTGCCCGTGGTGGCGCTGGCCATCGGCGTGGATGCCGCGCTCACGTTTTTGGGGCCGCGGTCATGATTGAGTTGCACCACGTTAACAAGTCGTTTGGTGCCACACCGGCGCTGGTGGATGTGTCGCTGCGCATCGGGCGCGGTGAATGCGTGGTGCTGATCGGCGCTTCGGGCTCGGGCAAGTCCACCCTGCTCAAGCTGATGAACCGCCTGCTCGAACCCGATAGCGGCACGCTGAGCTTTCTGGGCCAGGAATTGCGCAGCATGCAGCCCGACGCCTTGCGCCGCCGCATGGGCTATGTGATTCAGTCGATCGGCCTGTTCCCACACTGGAACGTGGCGCGCAACATCGCCACCGTGCCCACGCTGCTGGGCTGGCCACCTGCGCGCATCAGCCGGCGCGTGGACGAGTTGCTTGAATTGCTGGGGCTGCCGGCGCCACAGTATCGACGGCGCTTTCCACACGAGTTGTCAGGCGGCCAGCAGCAGCGCGTGGGCGTGGCGCGTGCGCTGGCTGCCGACCCTGAAGTGCTGTTGA
This sequence comes from Burkholderiales bacterium, assembly GCA_043756905.1. Taxonomy (GTDB): domain Bacteria; phylum Pseudomonadota; class Gammaproteobacteria; order Burkholderiales; family Burkholderiaceae_C; genus Rubrivivax. Next base: position 17,898 of record JAYUQE010000498.1, read on the forward strand.
TGGACGAGCCCTTTGCCGCGCTCGATGCGGTGAACCGCGCGGCCTTGCAGCAGGCCTTGCTGCGCATTCACCAGGCCACGGGCAAGACCATCGTCTTCGTCACGCACGACATCGAAGAAGCGCTGCGGCTGGCCAGCCGCATCGTGCTGCTGGACCATGGGCGCATCGTGCAGTCGGGCACGCCGGCGCAGATGCTGGAACAGCCCGTTAACGATTGGGTGAGTCAGTTTCTGGGCGGCAGTGAAGCCGGGTTGCGCCGCCTGGGCCTGTACCGCGTGGCGGATGTCATGCGTGCAAGGGAACGCGAGGGCGAGATTGAGAACGAACAGGCTGATCGTGAAACCGCAATGGGCCCGCCCCTGCTCGCCACGCTCACACTGCGCGAGGGGCTGTTGCTCCTCCTGGCACAGCGCTGCACGCACAGGCCGGTGGTGGATGCGCAGGGCCGCGTTGTCGGCACGCTGCATCTGGTTGACTTGGCCCGGCCTGTGTTGACCCAATCCGAGCCGTGAAAGCCGCGCTGCGCGACCCCCTGCCCTGGGCCGCGGCCGCGCTGCTCGCGCTGTGCCTGGGCATGGGCCACTTGAAGCCGCTGTTTGCCACCGCATTCCCGCAGCTTGAGCGCCCGCTGTACGAGCAGGACAGCTTCACCGCGCTGTTGCTGGCGCATGTCCAGCTCGTGGCGCTTTCAAGCGCGGCGTCATTGCTGGTTGGCCTGGCCGCGGCCATCTTCGTCACGCGCGCGGCAGGGCGCGAGTTTCGCGGCCTGGTGGACACGCTGGTGGCCGCCGGCCAGGCCGTGCCGCCCGTGGCGGTGCTGGCGCTGGCGGTGCCGGTGATCGGCTTTGGTCAGGCGCCTGCCTTGGTGGCTCTTGCGCTGTACGGCCTGCTGCCCATCGTGCGCGGCACCATCGCCGGCATTGAGGCCGTGCCCGGCGCCGCGCGCCAGGCGGCCCTGGGGCTGGGCTTCAGCGCGGCGGCCATGTTGTGGCGCGTGGAGCTGCCATTGGCCAGCACAGCGCTGCTGGCGGGTGTGCGCACCTCGGTGGGCATCAACATCGGCACCGCGGCCATCGCCTCCACGGTGGGCGCAAAAACACTCGGCTCGCCCATCATCGTGGGCCTGAGTGGCGACAACACCGCCTATGTGCTGCAAGGTGCGGCCGTGCTCGGCCTGCTGGCCTGGGTGGTGGACATGCTGTTCGCACGGCTGGCGCAGCGCTGGCCACAAAGAGGTTGAAGCATGGCCCACAAAGTTCAGTCTTTCGTTGTTTTCCGTGGCGGACGTTGATAATTTCTTGAGGTCATCAGCCCAGCCAGACTCTTTCACGAGGACAACCCATGCGCATCGGCGTTCCCAAGGAAGTCAAGAACAACGAATTCCGCGTCGGCCTCACGCCGGCCAGCGTGCGCGCGTTTCATGCCCATGGCCATGAGCTGATGGTGCAAAGCGGCGCCGGTGCAGCCATCGGTTTGCCCGACGCGCTGTACCAGCAGGCCGGGGCGCAGATCGCACCCGACGCCGCGGCGGTGTTTGCCTGGGCGCAGATGATCGTCAAGGTCAAGGAGCCGCAGCCCGACGAATGCCTGATGCTGCGCGAAGGGCAGATCCTCTTCACCTACCTGCACCTGGCGCCCGACCCCGAGCAAACGGCAGCGCTGGTGCGCTCGGGCGCGGTGTGCATTGCCTATGAAACGGTGACCGGCCCTGGCGGCGGTTTACCGCTGCTGGCGCCGATGAGCGAAGTGGCCGGCCGCATGGCCATTCAGGCCGGCGCGGCGCACCTGGAAAAAATCCAAAGGCGGCATGGGTCTGTTGCTGGGGGGTGTGCCTGGCGTGGCACCGGCGCAGGTGCTGATCCTGGGTGCGGGTGTGGTGGGCACCAACGCGCTGCAAATGGCGGTGGGCCTGGGCGCGCGCGTGACGGTGCTTGACCGCAGCATCGACCGGCTGCGCCTGCTCGACCTGGCTTTCGGCAACCGCATTGCCACCGTGTTCTCGACCACGCACGCGATCGAGGAACACACCCAGCGCGCTGACCTGCTGATCGGCGGCGTGCTCATCCCGGGCGCCGCTGCGCCGAAACTGGTGACTCGCGTCATGGTGAGCCGGATGAAGCCCGGCGCGGTGATCGTCGACGTGGCCATCGACCAAGGCGGCTGCTGCGAAACGGCGCACGCCACCACCCATACCGACCCCACTTACGTGGTCGATGGTGTGGTGCACTACTGCGTGGCCAACATGCCCGGTGCGGTGCCGCGCACCTCGACCTTTGCGCTGAACAACGCCACCCTGGCGCATGGGATCGCCATCGCCAGCAAGGGCTGGCAACGCGCTGCCGCTGACGACCATCACTTGCGCGCCGGCCTGAACGTGGTGCTCGGCCGTGTGACTTGCGAGGCCGTGGCGCGCGAACTGAACTTGCCCTACACCGATGCGGCGCTGCTGCTGCAGCCCTGATGCAAGCGGGCCGGGCGGCCCACGGCTGTGCCCATGCTGGCTGGCTGCCCTAACGCAGCCCTAACGCCGCACCCATTGCATGACCCAGTTCTGCGCCCAGGCCTTGCCGCCGTCGCGCGACGAGGCCTGGAACCAGCGGCATGAAGTTGGCGTGATCTGATCCCACACGCCGCGGTAGATGACGGGCTTGCCGTCTTCGGTGTCGTCAGCATCCCAGGTGCCCACGCCGGCAACGAAGCTACCCCATGTGGGCGGCGGCGTGAGCACGCCGCTCTTGGCATTGACCCAATGGTCGGCCCAGAGTTTGCGCTCCACATCGAGCAGCCGCAGCCCCATGCCGCTGAACTGGCGCGCGGGAATGCGCAGTTCTTCCACACTGCCAATGCCGGCCAGGATGCCCTGCACGGTGGCTTCGCCGTCGAAGTTTTCCCACACGCCGCTTTTGAGCTGGCGGTTGCTGATCTTCCATTCGCCGCTCAAGAAATCAAAGTCACCGGCCTTGCCCGTGGGCGCCGGCGCCGCTGCGGTGGCGCCCGCGGTGTTGAGCATGGCGCTGCCCGCCGCCGCCAAGCCTGCGCTGAGCTGCAAGACCGAACGGCGGGCCAGGTTTCCTGAATCGTTAGTCATGGTGGATGTTCCAGATTGCCACCGCACCGGCGCGGCGGGTGGTGCCCACTGTGCCGCCACTACCCTGACATGGCGTGTCAGCTTTTGGCGCCGCCGTACACCGCATGCAAGGCCGCCACCGCCTGGCGCAGCGCGCGGCGCAGCTCGGGCGGGGCCAAGGCTTGAACCTCCGGGCCCAGGCGCAGCAGTTCACCCGTGGCGGCCGGCACCGATTCAATGGGAATCTCCAGCACATGCCAGCCCGCCCGGTTGCAAGGCGGCGCGGCCGCCACGGCCTGGGCCATGGCATGGCTCAATTCGGCCAGGCGCCGCAGTGCCGCCGGGCGGGCGCGCACACAAGCACGGCCCGCCTGCATGCGCGCCTCGTAGTCTTTGCTGAAGCGTGCCCAATAACGCACCAGGTCAAAGCGTGGCGGTACCGCGGCCACGCCGTCTTCCACCACCAGGGCTTCAATGGCGCTCACGCGATAGGTGCGCGGCTGCGCGCCGACCGCGGCCACTAGTAGTCCGTTTCACCAAAGGCATTACGAAATGAAATCGATGGATTTTTTCGCCAGGCTAGGCGCAGACCCGCAGCCGCACTTTTTGTGCGGCAA
>JAYUQE010000499.1:0-7469 GCA_043756905.1 Burkholderiales bacterium
CGCATGAGCATGCTGGGTGAGTGAAGACGGGGCGGATTATCGTGGCCGCGTGGGCTCAGCCTGGCGCGTCGCGCGCTTCACAATGAACGCATGAACGCATGCCCTTTGTTGATCACCATGGGAGACGCCAGCGGCATCGGCCCGGAAATCATCGTCAAAGCCTTTGCCGCTGGCCAAGCGGCCCGGGCTGTGGTGTTGGGCGATGTCGCGGTCATGCGCCGCGCGCTGGTGGCCACTGGTTTGGCGCTGCCGCTGGCCGTGGTGGAGCAACCAGCAGACCTGGCCGCTGTGCCCGCCAACTGCCTGCCCGTGCTCCAGGTGCCGGGCCTGCCCGCTGGATTGGGCGGTTTGCCCTGGGGCCGGGTCGACGCACGCTGCGGCGCGGCGGCGGCGCGCTGCATCGAGCACGCCGTGCAATGCATGTTGCGTGGCGAAGGTGCGGCCGTGGTCACCGCGCCGATCCACAAAGAAGCGCTGGCCGCTGCCGGTGTGCCCTACCCGGGCCACACCGAGATGCTGCAAGCCCTGGCCAGCGCGGGAAGCGCGCCGGCGCCGGTGCGAATGATGCTGGCCAATGACGAGTTGAAGGTGGTGCTGGTCACCATCCACCTGGCCTTGCGCCAGGCCATCGACGCCGTCACGCACGACGCCGTGCTGCAAACCCTGCGCATCGCCCACGCCGCGGCGCTGGCCTGGGGCCTGGCGGCACCGCGCATCGCCGTGGCAGGGCTGAACCCGCATGCCGGCGAGGGCGGGCTGTTTGGTGACGAGGAACTGCTCATCATCGCCCCGGCCATGACGGCGGCGCGCGCCGAAGGCATTGCCTGCAGCGGCCCGTTCGCCCCCGACACCGTGTTCATGCGCGCGCGCCATGCGAGCGGGCATGAGGGTGAGTTCGACCTGGTGGTGGCGATGACGCATGACCATGGCCTGATCCCGGTGAAGTACCTGGGCGTGGAGCAGGGCGTGAACGTGACGCTGGGCCTGCCCTTCGTGCGCACCAGCCCGGACCATGGCACGGCGTTTGACATCGCCGGGCGCGGTGTGGCCGATGCGCGCAGCCTGGTGGCAGCGCTGAATTGGGCGCGCCGCCTGCAGCGCCCGGTGGCCTGAAATCAGGTGCCGGTCTTGCCCACGCCCAGCGCGGCCAGTTGCCGGCGCGCACGCGCGGTGGCGCGTTCGATCAGGTAGGCGTGCTCGAACGCGCGCACGCGCTGCGTCTCACACATGCGCGCCAGCATGCGGTGGGTCATCGAGACTGATTTCAGGTTGCGCTTGCCGTGGCTGAAGACAAAGAACGAGCGGCCCGGGCTGATGTGGCTTAGGCGCACCTTCTGCCATTGGCCGGACAGGTACATCTGGTAGGCGAAGCCGATCTGCATGTGGTCGAGCAACATGCGTCCGCTGGCCGGCTCGGGCGCTTCGGCCTGGGGCAGGCCCTGGAGCTGAAGGTCCGCCACCGTGACTTCGGGCTCGGCGCTCAGGTCGATGTCGACCGTGCCGTGCCAATCGACCGCGGCCTCGTTGAGCAGGCCGATGCGTTGCGCTTCGGCCGGGCTGAACACCGCCGCCGTGAGCTCGTCACTGATCGCCGGGCCTGCCGGCGCACTGGCATCGGCCGTGGGCAAGGGCGTGGCAAAAGCCTGGTCGATCTGCTTGACCAGCAGGTTGAAGTCCAACGTGCTGAGAGCCTGCCCGCGCAGCGATTCGGCATGAGCGGGCAGCAGTTGCGCAAAGAACGCGGCCCGGGCGGCGTCGGGCCAGCCGATCAGTGCGAGGCCTTCGCTGAGTTGCTTCATCAGCCCGGGCAGCGCCGCCAGGAACCGCTTGCGCTGCTCGGGCGCGCCCTTGGGCTGAACGCTGAGAAACAACTCGCGCCCGGCCAGGCGCAGCAGTTTGGCGCGCGCCCCGCCCAACCCTTCAGCGCGACCCGTGCGCAGCAAGGCCTGGCTCCACACATGGGCCAGGAAGTCGCGCAGAAAGTCCGGCATCGCCAGCGGCCGCAACGCGGTGTGCAGCGCCTGCGAGTAGCGCTGCTGCTGGCGCAGATCGATCTCGCGTTCGGCCAGCAGGCTGGCCGCGCCGCCCTGGGCCTGCGCGGTTTGCTGCGCTTGTTCGGCGACAAATTCTTCCAGGGCACGCAGCTTCTGCTCGTACAGCTCGATCTGCTCAAAGTCGCCATCGACGACTTCCTGCACCAGGTCGCGCACCCTGGCCACCAGGCGTTGCCCGTGCTCGTCTTCGAAGTCATCGACCGCGCTGCCCAGCGAGGCGATGCGGTTGATGAATCGGCGCACCGGATGGCGCCGCGAAGAGAAGAAGCTGGCGTCGCCCAGCGCAGCGCGCAGCACGGGCAGTTGCAGCCGCGCGATCTGGCGCGCCATCTGCGGTGGCACCTTGGGGTCGGCCAGGATCTGGTCGAACAGGATGCCCACCACGTCGATGACCAGGTGGTCCAGCGCGCCGCTGGCGGCGTGGCGCAAGGCGTCGCGGTGGGCGTGGATGAGGTTGACGCCGAGTGCCCCCGGGCCACTTGCGCTGGCCTGCGCCGCCGCGCCCAGTGGGCCCAGGGGTACGGCATCGTGTCGGGTCAGGTTGCGTATCAAGGCGCGCATTTCGCCGTCGATCGCGCCGAGCGTTTGCGCCGCGGCCGCGGCCGCGGCGCTGTTGCCCGTGGCACTGCGCAGCGCGCCGTGCGCCGAAGCTGGCTGGGCCGCCGCCACAGCGGAGTCGTGCCCGGATTGACTGCGGCTGAAGGCAGGGCTGGCGCGTTCAGTGGCACGCCAACTCACTGCCACGGGGTGCACCCCGCTGTCTTCGAGTTCGCGCGCGGCAGCCAGGTATGCCTGGGCCAGCGGCGCAACCAGTTGGCGCGCCATTTCGGTGGCTACCACGGCGCGCAAATCTTGGCGCTTTCCGACGCTTTCCAGGGCGTGCAGCAGCGCTCTGGCAACAACAGCCGGGCGCAGCGGGTTGCGCCGGGGCTGCGTGACGGGCAGGACCAGCAAGGCGCTGACCAGGGAATCAAACGTTGCCAAGGCCGCTTCACAGGCCTGTGCCAGGGTGTTTCCCAGGCGATCGGCCTGCATGCGGCGCTCGGTCTCGTCGTCATCGACCAAGCTCAGGCTAGACCAATCCGTCGCGGCTGCACCCGATGCCGCGTCACCGGGCGCGCTGGCCAGGCTGGCATCGAGATGGCTTTCGAACGCGGCGGCCACCGTGTGCAAGTTGCGGCCCAACTCATACTGCGCGGCGCGCAGCGCTTCACGCTCTTCTGCCGGCAAGGCAGCCTGTGCAGCGTGGGAAAAGGCATCCACGGCGAGTTCGGCGGCCTGGCGCACCGCCTTCTTTATGCCCTGGATGGCCGGTGCCAGGGCCACCGGCAGCCGCAATGCGGGGGAGTGTTCCATCGGGGCCCACAGTATGTGGCGCCCGATGGCCCCGAAGCGCCCCGGTCAACGGGGCACAAAGGGGCTTATTTGCGCAGCGAGTCGCGGATTTCGCGCAACAGCACCACGTCTTCAGGCGTTGGCGGCGGCGGCGCGGGCGGCGCAGCCCTCTTCATGCGATTCATCTGCTTGACCATCATGAAGATGATGAAGGCCAGGATGATGAAGTTGATGGCCACGGTGATGAAGCTGCCATAGGCAAACACCGCGCCGGCTTTCTTGGCTTCGACCAGCGTGGTCGCTGCGGGGCCGGACAATTGCAGGAAGTAATTGTTGAAATCCAGGCCACCGAAGATCTTGCCCACCACCGGCATGATCAGGTCCCCCACAACGGAGTCGACGATCTTACCGAACGCTCCGCCGATGATCACGCCCACGGCAAGATCCATCACATTGCCCTTGAGGGCAAACTCTTTGAACTCGGATGTGAAACTCACTTTTGGCTCCTCTGTTTGACTGCACTACAAGAAATTGCCCGGGTGTGCCGGGCACGCCGAGGCTAGTGCCTGTGAGGGCGTAGCGTCAACCCGGGTTGATGTCGTGCAGGCGCCGCATCGGCCTCAGCTAGAATCGCGGGTTGACCCGGATTCTTCAGCAGCAACAGAGGCAAACCATGAGTGAGGCCCCAGTCGACCCCAGTCGGCGCACGTGGATCGCGATCACCTGCGGCGCGGGTGCCGTGGGTGGCGTGGCAGCAGCCGTGCCGTTCGTCAGCACCTTCCTGCCATCCGAGCGCGCCAAGGCCGCCGGTGCGCCGGTGCAAGTGGACATCAGTAGCTTGAAGGCAGGCGAGATGCAGACGGTGGAGTGGCGCGGCAAGCCGGTGTGGATCATCCGCCGCACGCCGGCACAGCTTGAGACGCTGAGCAAAACCGAAGGCCAGGTGGCGGACCCGAAGTCGCAGCGCAATCCGGGCGAACTCACGCCCGAGTACGCGCGCAACACCTACCGCTCGATCAAGCCTGAGCTTTTTGTGGGCGTTGGCATCTGCTCGCACCTGGGTTGCTCGCCGACCGAAAAATTCCAGACCGGCCCGCAGGCTTCGTTGCCCGACGATTGGGGCGGCGGCTTCCTGTGCCCCTGCCACGGCTCGACTTTCGACCTGGCCGGGCGCGTGTTCAAGAACAAACCGGCGCCAGACAACCTGGAAGTGCCGCCGCACATGTTTCTTTCAGACACGGTGCTGGTGATCGGCGAAGACAAGAAAGCCTGAACGCCAAAAAAGAACCAAGGAACGAGACATGGCTGAGATGAAAGTGGCGCCCGCGGGCGCGTCGCTGGGCACGCAACTCATGACCTGGGTGGACAACCGGTTTCCGGCCACCAAGCTCTTCAAAGAGCACATGAGCGAGTACTACGCACCGAAGAATTTCAACTTCTGGTACATCTTCGGCTCGCTGTCGCTGCTGGTGCTGGTGATCCAGATCGTCACCGGCATCTTCCTCACGATGCACTACAAGCCCGACGCAGCCAAGGCGTTCGAGTCGGTCGAATACATCATGCGCGACGTGCCCTGGGGCTGGCTGATGCGCTACATGCACTCCACCGGGGCTAGCGCCTTCTTCATCGTCGTTTACCTGCACATGTTCCGCGGGCTGCTCTATGGCAGCTACCGCAAGCCGCGCGAGCTGGTGTGGATCTTCGGCTGCGCCATCTTCCTGTGCCTGATGGCCGAAGCCTTCTTCGGCTACCTGTTGCCCTGGGGCCAGATGTCTTACTGGGGTGCGCAGGTCATCGTCAACCTGTTCGCCGCCGTGCCCTTCATCGGGCCGGATCTGGCGCTGCTGATCCGCGGTGACTACGTGGTGGGCGATGCCACGCTCAACCGCTTCTTCGCGTTCCATGTGATCGCCGTGCCGCTGGTGCTGCTGGGCCTGGTGGCCGCGCACATCATCGCCTTGCATGAAGTGGGTTCGAACAACCCTGACGGCGTGGAGATCAAGGCCAAGAAAGATGCCCAGGGCAAGCCGCTGGACGGCATTGCCTTTCACCCCTACTACACAGTGCACGACATCCTGGGTGTGAGCATCTTTCTGATGATCTTCTGCGCGGTGCTGTTTTTTGCGCCTGAACTGGGCGGTTATTTCATTGAGTACAACAATTTCATTCCGGCCGACCCGCTGAAGACCCCGGCGCACATTGCCCCGGTGTGGTACTTCACGCCGTTTTACTCAATGCTGCGCGCCACCAATGACACCATGGTCAACGTGTTGTGTCTCCTCGCCGGGCTGGGTGCAGCGCTGGCGTTGTTGAAGGCGCCGGGCAAGATCAAGGTGCTGGCGCTGGTGGGTGCGGCCATTGCCATCGTCTTGCTCAAGACCTTTGACGCCAAGTTCTGGGGCGTGGTGATCATGGGTGCGTCCACCATCATCTTGTTCTTCCTGCCCTGGCTGGATCGCAGCCCGGTCAAGTCGATCCGCTACCGGCCCGATTGGCACAAGCTGGTGTATGCCGTGTTCGTGGTGATGTTCCTCATCCTGGGTTACCTGGGCATCCAGCCGGTGTCTGACGTGCGCACTCTGGTCGCCCAGGCAGGCACGCTGTTCTATTTCGGCTTCTTCCTGCTCATGCCCTGGTGGAGCCAGTTGGGCACGTTCAAGCCGGTGCCCGAGCGCGTGAACTTCAAGCCGCACTGATTAACCAGGACGAGCACACGACATGAAACGACTCCTCCTCAGCCTGCTGGCTTCACTGTGCCTGGCTCATGGCGCCTGGGCCGCTGAAGCCGGCCATCCGCTGGATCGCTTCCCCACCGAGAAACTGACCGACATGGCGGCGCTGCAAAACGGCGCCAAGCTGTTCGTCAACTACTGCCTGAACTGCCACGCCGCCACCTCCATGCGCTACAACCGCATGAAGGACATCGGCCTGACCGACGAGCAGATCAAGGGCAGCCTGATGTTCGCCGCCGACAAGGTGGGCGAGCCGATGAACGTGGCGATCACAGCCAAACAGGCCAAGGAGTGGTTTGGTGCCAACCCGCCTGACCTGAGCGTCATTGCGCGCTCGCGCGCCAGCGCCAACGGCAGCGGCGCCGACTACCTGTACACCTACTTGCGCGCCTATTACCGCGACGACACCAAGGCCACCGGCTGGAACAACCTGGTCTTCCCCAGCGTGGGCATGCCGCATGCGCTGTGGGAACTGCAAGGGCAGCAGCGCGCCGTGTTCACCGAGCAGCCCGACAGCCACAACCCGGGCAAGACACTGCACGTGTTCAAAGGTTTCGAGCCGCTCACCAAAGGCAGCATGACGCCCGAGCAATACAACGAAGCGGTGGCCGACCTGGTGGGCTACTTGCAGTGGATGGGCGAGCCGGTGCAGCGTGAGCGTGTGCGCCTGGGCGTGTGGGTACTGATCTTCCTGTCCCTGTTCACGGTGATCGCCTGGCGCCTGAATGCCAGCTTCTGGAAAGACGTCAAGTAAGTTTTGCTCCCGCCCGGCTGCGGCCGGGTCCTTGCGCAGCGGCCGCTTGCCGAGCCCACTGCGTTCATCATTTCGGGGCTGTGAGCCCTGCTGCCTAGGAGCCCACCGCCATGATGGTGCTTTACTCCGGAACCACCTGCCCCTATTCGCACCGCTGCCGCTTCGTGCTGTTTGAAAAGGGCATGGATTTCGAGATTCGCGATGTCGACCTGTTCGCCAAACCGGAAGACATTGCCTTGATGAACCCATACAACGAGGTGCCGATCCTGGTCGAGCGCGATCTCATCCTGTACGAATCGCACATCATCAACGAGTACATCGATGAGCGCTTTCCGCACCCGCAGCTCATGCCCGGCGACCCGGTGGCGCGTGCGCGCGTACGCCTATTCTTGTTCAACTTCGAAAAAGAGCTGTTCACCCATGTGAACCTGCTCGAGTCGCGCGGCGTGAAGGCCACCGACAAGCAACTTGAAAAAGCGCGCTCGCAAATCCGCGACCGCCTGACCCAGCTCGCGCCCATCTTCCTGAAGAACAAGTACATGCTGGGCGACGATTTTTCGATGCTCGACGTGGCCATTGCGCCGCTGCTGTGGC
>JAYUQE010000500.1:0-2793 GCA_043756905.1 Burkholderiales bacterium
GGGCAGCCCGTTGTAGCCGCGCGGCAGCACGCCCTTCAGCTCGGGGTTGTGCTGCTCCACCAGCGCCATCGCGGTGGCGATGGCACGCCCCAGGTTGGCGCCTTCGGTGAGCGTGAGCAGGTGCGAGAAGCGGGCCGGCTCGGGCAGGTAGAGCACGCCCTCGGCCTGGTAGTCCACCGCGTCAATCTCGTCGGCCGGCGTGCCCTGATCAGCCAGCGCCTGGGTCAGGTCGGTGAAGCGCTTGTCGGCATGGCGCAGGAAGATCAGGCCCAGCACCGGGGTGGAGAACACTGAAGGCTTCAGGCCGGTGTTTGCCCAGAGCTGATCGGCGGTGGCCCAGAGGCGGTTTTCAATGGCAACGAGGTCGGATGACATGGGCGAATATAGGTTCTTTGAAGGCACTCTTATCTCAACAACTACTCGCAAGTAGCCTCGCGCTCAACCATGCAGCAACTTCAGCGCCACCTCAGGTGCCGAAGACACGATCTTCAGCAGCGCGGCCGCAGGCCCGGTGGGGTTGCGGCGGTGCTGCTCCCAGTTTTGCAGCGTCTTCACGCTCACCCGCATCAACTTGGCAAAGTCGCTCTGTGACAGGCCAGTCTGCTCGCGCACCGCCTTCGCATCGGGCTGATTGACCTCGATGCGCCTTGAAGCTTTGGCACGCCCTTTGGAAATGGCCTGAGCTTCTTTCAGGCTTCCCAGCAGTTCATGAAACAAGGTTTTGTCCATGTTCACAGCTCCTTGACCAGTTCACGCAGGATGGCCGTCTCCTTGTCGCTCAGGTCGTCTTTCTTCGACTTGGGGTACACCACCAGCATGTAGATCTGGTGCCGATCCTTGATCCAGTAGTAAATGGCACGCACACCACCGCTCTTGCCACGCCCCTGCGCCGCGTGGCGTACCTTGCGGATGCCACCACGCCCCTTTATGAGAGCACCTTGCTCGGGGTCTTGCACCAATACGTTCTGAAGCTGCCGGTATTCCTCGTCACTCAGCAGCTCCATCACCTGGCGCGTGAACGTGGGCGTTTCGATGAACTCCACCAAGACATACTATACGCCATTGGCGGATACGCAACGCGCCACCTTACTCATCGATACTGTGCCGCCGGCATGGCCGCAATCGGGTCGCAGACACTGAACTTGGCGGCACGCACAACGCCATGGAAGATGCGACGAACGCATCGAGACTATTGCTCAGACAGATGCGTCTGTTAACCTTAGACGACACTTTCTTCCAGCAACGCACCCGTGCGCGCCTGCAACTCAGCCAGCGTCAAGCCCGCCACCATCTCCCGCACCGCCACACCGCGCGGCGTGATGTCAAGCACCGCCAGATCGGTGTAGATGCGGCTCACGCAAGCCACCCCGGTTAACGGCAGGCTGCATGCGGCCACCACCTTCGCCTCGCCGGCCTTGGTGCAATGTTCCATCATCACCCAGGTGCGCTTGGCGCCGGTGGCCAAATCCATCGCGCCGCCCACGGCCGGAATGGCATCGGCTTCGCCGCTGTGCCAGTTGGCCAGGTCGCCATTGGCGGCCACTTGAAACGCACCGAGCACGCACACGTCGATGTGGCCGCCGCGCATCATTGCAAAGCTGTCGGCATGGTGGAAATAGCAGCCGCCTGGCAGCAGGGTGACTGGCTGTTTTCCAGCGTTAATCAAGTCGTGATCTTCTTCGCCCGCCGCCGGCGCCGGGCCGAAGCCGATGACGCCGTTTTCGCTGTGCATCATCACCTCGCGGCCCTCACACAGGTGGTTGGCCACCAGGGTGGGCAGGCCGATGCCCAGGTTCACGACCATGCCTTCTGCGATGTCGCGTGCCACGCGCTGCGCCATCTCTTGCTTGCTCCACTTTGTCATCACGATCCCTCAGGCTGCGGCCTTGAAGCCGGCGCCGCTGGTGGCAGCGCGGGCGATGTGCACCACGCGCTTCACATACAGGCCGGGGGTGACCACAGTTTCGGGGTCGAGCGCACCGAGTTCCACCACCTCGTGCACCGTGGCCACCGTCACCTTCGCGGCGGCGGCCATCACCGGGCCGAAGTTGCGCGCTGTTTTGCGGTAGGTGAGGTTGCCCCAGCGGTCGCCGCGCTCGGCTTTGATCAGCGCGTAGTCGGCATGGATCGGGCTTTCCAGCACATGCCAGCGGCCGTCGATTTGCCGCGTCTCCTTGCCTCGGGCCAGATCGGTGCCATAGCCGGTGGGCGTGAAGAAGCCGCCGATGCCCGCGCCCGCGGCACGAATGCGCTCGGCCAGGTTGCCCTGGGGCACCAGTTCAAGTTCGATGGCGCCGCTGCGGTAGAGCTTGTCGAAATGCCAGGAATCGGTTTGCCGCGGAAAGCTGCAAGTGATCTTGCGCACGCGGCCGGTGGCCAGCAGCGCGGCCAGGCCGGCATCACCATTGCCGGCGTTGTTGTTGACGATGGTCAGGTCTTTGGCGCCTTGCTCGATGAGTGCATTGATTAACTCATCAGGTAAGCCGGCCGTGCCAAAGCCGCCGATCATGATGGTGGCGCCGTCGGGCACATCGGCCAGAGCGGCTTGCGGGGTGGCAATGAATTTGTTGATCATGTCGTGTCAGGCTTCGGGCGCTGCGCCGTAAAAGGCGCGTTGCAGCAAGGCGCGCAGCGCCGCGCGTTCCAGTGGCCGCGGGTTCGGGTATTGATTGAGCACGGCCAAATCCGCAGCGCGATCCAGCCCGCTTTCGGGCATCCCGATGGCCTTGAGCGAAAGCGGGGCGTGCGCGGCCAGAGCCAGTTCGTATACAGCGCGCGGGGCAACCATGGGCT
>JAYUQE010000501.1:0-7431 GCA_043756905.1 Burkholderiales bacterium
ACGACACCATCAACGGTGGTGCGGACGACGACACGGCCTATGGCGACGCGGGCGCCGACATCATCAACGGCGGCGGCAGCGACGACACCCTGTACGGCGGCACCGGCGCCGACACCATGCACGGTGATGGCGGCGCCGACATGATCTTTGGCAATGCCGACCCGGACAAAATTTTCGGCGACGCCGGGCAAGATTATCTGGAAGGTGGTGGCGGCGACGATGTGGTGAAGGGCGGCGCTGACCAGGACACCCTGGTGGCCGGCTACGGCAGCGACACGCTCGACGGCGGGGCCGCCAGCGACCAATACTTCATTGAAGCGCGCGGCGGCGCGACCACCGAATTGACCACCGCCTACGACAGTGGCGGCGTGGTCGGCACCGACATCTTCACCTTCCTGGGCACCGGCGAGGGCGATGTGGTGCTGCTGCGCGCCATGGCGGACTCGTACTTCCCGCTTGAAGCGAAGCTGCTGGGCTTGATCGCGAAGGTATTCAATTCGGGTGAAGCCGACAAGCTGGCGGCCATGAAGCAGGCCATCAACGACGCCTATGGCCCGCACGATGTGCCCGTGGGCATGCTGGCCGATTTGGTGGCAGCCTACTTTGCTGGCAAAGGCAACGAATTGCAGCAGGCGGTACAGGACACCCATGTCTTGGTACTCGGTGGGCCCACTGCGCAGCAAGTGAAGGATGTCGTGGGTGCTGCCTATGCCGCGCTCCCGAACGTCATCCAGATTGGCGGCAAGATGATCGCCACGCTGCGCGCCGTGAAGACCCTGTATGAAGGCCTGAGCCTGGAAGCGCCCGAGGCCATGCTTGAAGCCATCACGGCGGTGTATACCGAACTCACCGCCAGCTTGAATTCGCTGCTGATCGCCATCTCCGACAAGTACCAGCCCGAGCCCATTCCTGCCGGCGAAACGGCAGCGGTGAACACCGCCTTCGTCGCCCTCATCAACAACGGCGGCAAGTTTGTGGAACGCTTCAACTACCGCCACATGGAAGGCCTGGCGGTCAATACCCTGGGCGGCAACGACTACATCGTGACCGACGATGTGCTGGCCGCCACCACCATCAACGCCGGCCTGGGCGACGACCGCATCCAGGTTGGCCAGGTCTTCCGTTCCGAACGCGTGGGTGATGAAGACGGTAACGATTCCAGCACGACGATTGGCGACGACCCGAGCGAGCTCATCACCGGCATTCGTGCCGAAGATGTGTTCACAACGATCGAGATCACCCGCGGTTGGCTTTCCAACGGCGTGAGCGTGCCCACCACCATCAACGGCGAGGGCGGCAACGACAACTTCACCGTCTTCCGCAACGTGGCGGTGTTGAACCTGAACGGCGGTGATGGTGATGATGTGTTCACCGTGCGCGCTTTTGCGCTCAAGGGCAGCACCGATTCCGAACGCGCCCGCACCGACATGAAGGGCGACGCCGGCGCCGACACCATCTTGTACGCCGTGAATGCGCCCGTGGGCATTGACGGTGGCGACGGCTTCGACACCGTGCGCATCGTTGGCACCGAGTTCTCTGATGACTTCGTGGTCACCGACGGCGGCGTTTTTGGCGCGGGTTTGAACGTCAGCTACGTCAACATCGAAAAGCTGGTGGCCGATGGCGCCGAGGGCAATGACCGCTACTTCGTTTATTCCACCGGTCTGGAAGTGGTGACCGAAATCGACGGCGGCCTGGGCAGCGACAGCTTCTTCATCGGCGGCAACCCCTCGCGTTCACCCGTCAATGTGGTGAGCAACGATTTGCGTGGCCACAGCGGCATCATCCTGCACAGCGTGGAAAGCACGCTGGACGGCTCGTTGTGGGACGGGCTGCCCGTAGAGGGCCTGTCCGCCAACGTGGGCGACGGCTCTGAAGACATGATCATGGTCACCGAGCAAGGTGCCCGCTCCACGGTGTTCGAAGGCGTGGCCTATGCCGCCAACCTGGCGGGCCTGGCGTTTGACAGCTACAGCGTGCGCCTGACGCGTTCACCCAACCCGGGCACCAACGCGCGCATCAACGTGGTGCCTTCGGCCATGACGCCGGAAGACGTGTTCAAGTCGTACGAAGACCTCGAATTCCTGATGCCCGGTGCCAACCCGGCTGTGGACTTGAACTGGGTCAGCTACCTGAGCCTGCCGCAATTGCTGTTCACCGAGGCGAACTGGAACGCGGAGCAAACCGTGACCTTCCGCGCCGTGGACGACGCTGCCAGCGAAGGCACGCGCATCATCTTCATCAACCACAACCTGGAGAACAGCAGCGACCCGGAATACGCCGACACGCAGATGCTCAGCGTCAAGGTCTTCATGGACGACAACGACCAAGACGCCGTGCTGGTGCGGCCCACTGATCGAACCCACGTGGTGCTCGAAAACGGTTTCACCGACGAGTTCACCGTGGCGTTGACCAAGGCACCGCTGTTCGACGTGGTGGTGACGATGAGCGTGCTCAATGCCGACATCGCGCTTTCGGGTGCGACGCTCGGCGCCGGCAATACGCTCACCTTTACCCCGGCCGATTGGTTCACGCCCCAGCTCATCACCGTGACGGCGGTGAACGACGCCATTCGCGAAGGTTTCCACACCGACTACGTGAGCTTCTCGGTGGCCAGCGACGACATTGCCGAAACCAAGCAACCGGTGCCCAACCCGATCCAGATCGACGGCAACATCAGCCTGCCGGGCATACAAGACATTCCACCGGACAAACCCACCTCGACCCTGTTCATGCCGTTCCGGCCCTTACCCAACACGACCACGGTGTGGATCGACAGTGGCAGCGGCAACCAACAATTGGCTGCAAACCGCTTCACCGTGAGCGGCAGCACACTGAGCTTCTTCACCGCCGCCGGCACGCCAGAAAAGCGCATCGGCAAGGTCACGGCGCAGTTCAATTACAACGAGCCCGGGTATGACGCCACAGAGGTGCGCGACATCGTGGTGGATGTGTATGACAACGACAGCCCGGCCGTCATCATCGAGCAAACCGATGGTTCCACCGACACGATTGAAGACGATGCTGACCTGCCGCCGGTCGATGGGCTGAAGGACAGCGCCAAGACCGACAGCTATCGCATCCGCTTGTCGCAAGCCCCGGCTGTGGGCGAAACCGTCATCATCACCGCCGACGCCTTCCTGACCCGCACCACCTACGCGGGCACGACCCACTTTGCAGAGCAGGTCACGGTCAATGGCTTGTCGGCCACAGCCTTGGTTTTCACTCTGGCCAACTGGAACCTGTGGCAAACCGTCACCGTCGCGGCCATCAACGACGAGTTCCTTGACGGCAACGACACCCAGGCCTTTGCGCCCGATCTGCAAACCGTGAACAAGATTCGCGGCCCGCTGATCGTCGACGGTGCTGCAGGCGACGGTTCGCTGAGCTTGCCCGCGCCCTTGATGATGCCGTGGGAGTTGAACATCCGCGAGTCCAGCGGTGCGGTGCTCAGCTTCACGCCGAACCTCGAAGATGGCCCCGGCGCCATCGAAACCATGGTCGTGAGCAAGGCCGAGCTGCAAGCCGTGGTGGACTTGCTGGGCATTGATGACGTTGACATTGACGCGCTCGCCGACCTGGAAGGCAAGACGCTGGAAATGACCAAGGGCCCGGGCGTGGGCGTGAAGCTCGACCCCATTGGCCGCCCGCTCGACCTGTACGACCGGTTCTGGCTGATCTTGAACGTTGCACCCAGCAATGTGCCGGGCAGCGACTTGGTCACCTTGACGCTGAAGAACCCCAGTGCCGTGGACCCGGCGGTGTTGGGCCTTGCCGGCGCACCGGTGGCCACCACCCCGGCCAAGCCGGTGGAATACGCCATCACCAACCTGAGCATCAATTTCTTTGCCGACGAACGCGAACAGGTGGACTACCTGTTCGTCTACGACAACGACAGCGTGGCCGACGATGTGGGGGCGCTCACGTCTTCAGATGGTTCGGTGCGCGTGTTTAACGGCACGCAGATGACGGTGGAAACCTCGGCCCTGGTGCGCACGATTGGCCTGCTTGGGTTGGCCGATGTGTCGCTGTTGGCGGGCCGGTCGATCGAGATCACCGTCGGCCCGGGAACGGGCCGCAGCTGGGTGATCGGCTCGGTGGGTAACGTGCTGAACAACCCCGACCTGAAGGTCATCAACCTCACCAGCCCTTCGGCTGGCGCCGAGCTGCCCACCAACCGCAGCGAATTCCGCATCGAAGGTGCTGACCGTTACGGCCGCATCACGGGCTTCGGCATGGGCCCGAACATCATCTTCTCGGGCCGGCCGCAACCCGGCGGCATCACGTACGGCGACATCGAAGTCGTTGAGATGTATTTGGGCACGGGCGACGACAAAGTGCGGGTCGACTACGTTTCCCATTCCGATGACCACGCCACCCAGCGCAACGGCGTCTTCGCCACCCTGATGTTGTTGGACACCGGCAAGGGCAACGACGAGGTCACGGTCAAACTGAAGGATGGACAAGACGGCCTGCTCTCGCTGGGCCTGGGTGCGGGCAACGACACCGTGCTCGACACCGGCTCCACCCGCGGCAACGTGATTTTTGGCGATGTGGGCAACGACACCATCAACACCGGTGCTGGTAACGACATCGTCTTCGGCGACATCGGCCGCGTGGACTATGTTGACGACAAGGGCGAAATCATCACCCGCCTGGGCCACAGCCAGCCGCGCAACATCATCAACCCGGAGCTGGACAGTGCGGCCAACATCGTCCAGCAAGTCGGCAACTTTGGCATTTTGCGCGGCACCTTGACCGACGCTGACGCCAACTTCGCCACCGACCACGGCGGCCTGGCCGGCTTGATGATGCAAGCCATCAGCGCTGACGGCCATGTGCAGTTCCAGCGCATCATCTCCAACACCGCCGACACCCTGACCCTGGCCGGGCCCTGGAAGGTGGGTTACGCCGGCCTGGGCGACCCGAAGCTGGGCTTCATCGCCTACCGCATTTCGGTCTTCCCCGAAGACCAGACCGATGGTGTGGAGCGTGGCCCGCGCATTGCCTGGAGCATCGAGGAAGCGCTGGGCGGGGTGGATGTCATCAACGGCGGCGATGGCCGCGACATCCTGATCGGCGGCGCCAGCACTGACACCATTCACGGCAACGGCGGCGGCGACTGGATCGTTGGCGACGACGGTCGCTTCGACTTCTTGCCCACCGACCGTGGCCTGGACGACGGCCCGACCGAACTCACCCGCATCCTGGTGGCGCCTGTGGCCACGGGTGATGACCACTTGTTTGGCGACGCCGAGGCCGATTTGATCGTTGGCGGTTTTGGCGTCGACAACATCCAAGGCGGCGCCGCTGACGACCTGCTCGTCGGCGACGCTGTGGTGGTGACCTTCGCCCCGGGCAACCTGGCCATCGAGATTGAAACCTTGCTCAATGGCAACGCACTCAACGGCGCTGACGTGATGAGCGGCGGCGCCGGCAACGACCTGGCCATTGGTGGGGGCAAGGGCGACACCATCGACGGCGACGCCGGCAACGACATGCTGGTGGGTGACGCGGCCAAGGTGCTGCGCAACGCCGGCGGCTTGACCCAGGTGGAGACGATCGACCGCGCCATCGGCGGCATCGACATCATTCGCGGCGGTGCTGACGATGACGTGGTGATTGGCGGCGCCTTGGGCGACCAGCTCGATGGCTCAACTGACGATGACTTGATCTTCGGCGACAACGTGCTGCTGGTGTTCAACCTGAACTCGGGCGATGCCATCACGCCGCGGCTGCGCAACCTGCTCTTGGCGACCAGCCCGATCTACCTCAACGGCGTGCCACAGATCGGCACCCGCCAAAACCTGCCCGGCGGCAACCCGGCGTGGGCGGATTGGACGATGACGCTGGACCAGACGGAAACCGCCGGCAACTTCGGCGATGACAACATCGCCGGCGGTGCCCAGGCCGACGCCATCTTCGGCCAGCGCGGCAACGACACGATTCAAGGTGACGGCAGCATCACCATTGTTGTCACCGATGGCACGTCGGAAGAAGCCGCCAGCGACGGCGACGACTACATCGAAGGCAATGCCGGCAACGACATGCTGTTCGGCAACCTGGGGCAGGATGACTTGATCGGTGGCAGCTCTACGCTGTTCAGCCTGGGCGACGTGAACCCTGGTGACCGCCGCGCGCTGCGCGACGATGGCGTGGACACCATTTTCGGCGGCGCCGGCACTGATCTTTTGCGCAACAACTATGGCGATGGCAGCCACGGCCGCGACGCCGACATGATCCTGGGCGACAACGGCAACATCTACCGCCTGATCACCGGCGGCGCCTACTACGGCTTCAACTACGACAACCTCTACAACGGCGACGTGCCGATCATCGTTCGCGCCGCGGAGCTGAAGGACTACACGCTGGGCAACCTCACGGTCAGCCTGGACCCAGACACGGGCGACGCCGGCACGGGCGACATCCTGCACGGCGAGTCGGGCGACGACTTCATCTACGGCATGACCGGCAACGACGTCATCTTCGGCGAAGGCCAGGACGACGACATCATTGGCGGCACCGGCCATGACTGGATCAGCGGCGGCACGGGCGACGATGGCGTGCTCGGTGACGATGGGCGCATCCTGACCAGCCGCAACAGCCTGGCCGAGCCGCTCAACGGCGTCGCCACGGGCGTGGGGCAGGCCAGCATCAGCACCCCGGGCAACATTCAGCAGGCCACGCTCAACGCTTTGAACACGTTGCTCAAGGCGGTTGACCTGACGCCGTTCAACGTGGCGCCCACTAGCGCTCAGATGCTGTACGACGCGCCCAATGCCGACGACATCATCTTCGGCGGCCTGGGCAACGACTTCCTGCACGGCGGCTCGGGCGACGACGCCATGTCTGGCGCCGAGGCTATGCCCGCGGTGTACAGCGCACCCGTCAATGCGGGCGACGTGCTGCAGTACAGCAGCCTGCGCGGCGAGTTCGCGGCCTACGTCGAATACGAGCCGATGCGGCGCTTGGCCAACTTCGTGCTCAACTTCTCGGCCACCGAGGGCCCGCAACTCGCCGGGCTGGGCACGGCGACCACCGCGGACGACTTCTTCACCGACGGTGAAGACAAGCTCTTCGGCGACCTGGGCAACGACTGGCTGGTGGGTGGCACGGGCCGCGACAACCACTACGGCGGCTGGGGCGATGACCTCATGAACGCTGATGACAACCAGGGCGTGGGAACCGAACCCAACACCACGCCTGACACCCACACCAGCTACGAAGACCGCGCCTTCGGTGGCGCCGGGCGCGACGTGCTCATCGGCAACACCGGGGGCGACAGGCTGATCGACTGGTCCGGTGAATTCAACAGTTATCTGGTGCCGTTCGCACCCTTTGGCCTGGCCACAGTGAGCCGGGCCTTGCAGCCGCAACTGCCTGAGTTCCTCTACGCCTTGAGCAAGGCCGATGGCGCCGATCAAACCATCA
>JAYUQE010000502.1:0-2779 GCA_043756905.1 Burkholderiales bacterium
CGGCACGACGATGAGTGCGACCCAGAAGTTGGCCACCTTGGTGACGCTGTAGCCCAGGTAGGCGCCCAGCATGTACAGCGCGCCGTGGCCGAAGTTCATGACGTCGCGCAGGCCGAAGATCAGCGCCAGGCCGCTGGCCAGGATGGTCAGCAACGACGCCAATGCCAGCGCGTTGGCCAGTTGCGCAACGCTGAAGAGCTGGGCGAAATCCACGCCGGCCGCGTTCAGTGCTTCTGGAACGTTAGCGGCGCGTTCAGCTCACCTTGCATTCGGGGTTGGGCGGCGGGTAGATCTCGGGGCCCGACTTCACCACCTTCATCTGGAAGGTGTTTTTGCCGCCGGCACTCTTCACCACTTGCGCCATGCCGTGCTGGCGAATCAGGTGATGGTCGGCGGCGCGCATTTCGTTTTCGCCGAAGATGGTGGCGATCTTCAGGCCTTCGAGCGCCTTGCGCACCTTGGCGGCTTCAGTGGACTTGGCCTTGACCACGCCGGCGCGGAAGACTTCCAGCGCGGCCATCATGTCGGCATCGGTATAGAAGGGCCGGCGCTTGGCGCGCAGCACGAATTCTTTGACGTAGTGCGCGTTGCGCGCGCCGGGCAAATCCGGCGTCCAGCTCAGCGCATTCACCACGCCGAGCACGTTGTCGCCGTGCGCTTCCAACTGAAAGTCGGTGGCAAAGCCGTTGCCGATGATGGCCTTGTACTTGTCGAACAAGCCGAATTGCTTTTGCTGCTTGGCAAAGCTCTGGCCGTCGCTCATGAACAGCGTCACCATCAAGGCATCGGCCGGCTTGGAAAGCTGCGAGATCTGGCTGCCGAAGTCGCTGGTGCCCAGTGGCGCGAACAGGTTTTGCTGCACCGTGCCGCCCATGCCTTGCACCAGCTCGGTGAAGGCCTTGCTGAAGCTCTGGCCGGCGGCATAGTCGGCCGAGATCAGGTTCCAGGTCTTGGCGCCGGTTTGCTTCACGTAGTCTTGCATCATTCGCGTGGTCAGCGCATCGGGCGTGTTGACGCGGAAGTAATTCGGCGCGCAGCTCTTGCCCATCAGGTCGTTGCTTTGCGCATAGTGGTCGATCTGGATCACATTCAACCCGTCGAGCTTGGGCGTCAGCGCCAGCGAATGCGAGCTCAGCGTCTGGCCCATGAGCAGGCTGACGCCGGCTTGCTGCGCCAATTTGGTGGCCGCGGCCAGGGCGGCGGCGGGTGCGCCGGAATGCGCCTGGATCACGAGTTCAAACTTGCGGCCCAGGGCGCCGCCTTCTGCATTGAGGATGTCCACCGCCGCCTTGGCGCCTTCTTCCATCAGGCCGGCGTGGGTGGCGAAGGGGCCGCTGTCGATGATCAACAGGCCGATCTTGATGGGGCCGGTTTGGGCCTGGGCCAGCGGTGTGGCCAGGCCGGCCAGTGCGGCGGTGGCGGCGGCGCCAAGTGCAAGGCGGCGGCGAAGGCGGTTGATCATGGTGCGATCTCCAATGAGGGTAGTAAGGCGGGCGCCGCAGTTCTTACGCTAGCGTACCGTTTGCGGCGAAATCTAAACGAAGCGGCGGCGCTGTCAATCAGGGCTTGGCAGTGGATGCCCGGGGTGGCACAGCATCTGTGATCAGGATTCGCCGCCGCCCGACATTTCGGCGAACAGCGGGCGCGGTGAGTGTTTCAACTCGATGCTCAGTTCGGCGCGCAAGGCCGCGAGCAGGGCTTGCTCCAGGGCTTGCGCCACGTCCGTGGCCAAGCCGTGGCCCGGGGCAGCCAGCCAGGCCAGCCACTCGCCCAAGGCATGGTTGCCGGCGTCGCGGCTGGCCAGCAGGCCGGCCACGGGATCGAGCGCCGGGCCCGGCAGGGCTGGCAGCTCAGGCACGGGCGGCGCGCCCGCGGCGCCGGCTGCCAGCGCCAGCGCTGCGGCCAGCGCGGCGCGCTGCGCCTGGATTTGCTCGACCAGGAACAGGGCCGACCAGCCGGCCCGCAGCTTGAAGGTGTTGAGCGCGTTGATCACGCCATAGACCTGGCTGCGCGCGTATTCGTCGCTCATGCGCGGAAGCACCTCGGCACGCAGGGTGGTGCACATGCCATCAACCAGGCGCTCGAAGCTGTTGTTCATGGTTTCTCAAGGCCCCTTCTGAATGGCTTTGTCCATTTGACGCAGGCAGGTGGCCACCTGGCTGCCCATGGCCGGCATGCGCAGGTCGTTGCTGCGGTGGTCTTCAAAGCAGCGCGCCGCGGCCATGTGGGTGGCGGCCAGCTTGAGCAGCGAGAACACTTGGTAGTAGTGCACCGAAGCCATGTCAACCCGAATGCCCGACTGCTCGGCGTAGCGCGCGTAAAACCAGTCGGGCTCGCACAGCCGGCACAGGTAGGGGCTGGCGCCCATGTACATGGGCAGGCTGGCCCAGGCCAGGTCTTCATGCGGGTCGCCCAGGTGCACGAGTTCCCAGTCGAGGATGGCGGTGATGTGCCCGCCTTGCTGCAGAAAATTGCCGGTGCGGTAGTCGCCATGCACGACGGCCACGCGCGGCGCCACGGGCGCATGCACCTTGAGCCAGCGAATGCCCCATTCGGCCAACGGGTAGGGCCGCATCGCCCAACGTTTGAGATGAGCTTCCCATTCTTCAACGTTGCGCAGCGCGGCGTTCTGAGCGCTGATGCCGTGGGCCAGCGCGGCAATGGGCTTGGCCTGCCAGTCAAGCCGGTGCAAGGCGGCCAGGGCGTCGATGAACTGCGTGCCCAGACCGCGCCGCAAACCTTCTTCGAGCGGCGGCGCGCTGGGCGAGACCCAGGGCAC
>JAYUQE010000503.1:0-2777 GCA_043756905.1 Burkholderiales bacterium
GGTGCGCACGCCCAGTTCGCGCCGCACCGGGCCCACGTTCTTCATCGCCGGGTGGTGGTTGGGCGCGAACATGAAGCCGATGCCGGTGTCAGCAATGCATCGGCTGATGGCCGCCGGTGCCAGCGTCATCGGCAGGCCCAGCGCTTCCAGCACATCGGCGCTGCCGCTCTTGCTGCTGACACTGCGGTTGCCATGCTTGCTGACGCGCGCGCCGCAGGCCGCGGCGACGAACATGCTGCATGTGCTGATGTTGAAGGTGTGCGAGCCGTCGCCTCCCGTGCCGACGATGTCGACCAGGTTCTTGCGATCGGTAACTTCCACCTTGGTGGCGAATTCGCGCATCACCTGCGCCGCAGCGGTGATCTCGCCGATGGTTTCCTTCTTCACGCGCAGGCCAATGAGCAGCGCGGCCATCATCACCGGGCTCATCTCGCCGCTCATGATGCGGCGCATCAACGCCAGCATTTCGTCGTGGAAGATCTCGCGGTGCTCGATGGTGCGCGTCAGCGCTTCGAGGTTGGTGATGGTCATGGTTTCACTTGTTGAAAAAAGCGCGGGTGGCGGCAATGGCGCGGTCAATGCCGGGTGCGTTTACGTCGAGGTGGGTCACGAAGCGCAGCCCGATCAAGCCGGTGGCCAGCACGCCCTGCCCCTTGAGGTGTTCCAGCAGCGCCGTACCCTGGCCACCGGCGACGTTGACGAAAACGATGTTGGTCTGCGGCGGCACCACTTGCAGCGCAGCGATGCCCGCCAGGCCTTCGGCCAGGCGCGAGGCCAGGGCGTGGTCTTCGGCCATGCGCGCCACGTGATGATCGAGCGCATACAAGGCCGCCGCGGCCAGACCGCCCACCTGGCGCATGCCACCGCCCAGCATCTTGCGCACACGGTGCGCGCGTTTGATCAATTCGTGCGAGCCCACCAGCGCCGAACCCACCGGCGCACCCAGGCCCTTGCTGAAGCACACCGAAACGCTGTCGAACCCGCGCACCAGCTCGGCCGCTGCAACGCCCTGTTTGACCGCGGCGTTGAACAGCCGCGCACCGTCAAGATGCGTGGCCAGCCCGCGCGCATGCGCCAAAGCCGTGGCAGCGTCCACATAGGCCAGCGGCAGCACACGCCCGCCCATGGTGTTTTCCAGCGCCAGCAACCGGGTGCGGGCAAAGTGTTCGTCATCGGGTTTGATGGCGGCTTCAATGTCGGCCAAGGCTAACGTTCCGTCTGACTGGTTGGGCAGCGGTTGCGGCTGCACGCTGCCCAGCACGGCGGCGCCGCCGGCTTCATAGCGATATGTGTGCGCACCTTGGCCCACCAGGTATTCATCGCCCCGCGCGCAATGCGCCATGATGGCCGCCAGGTTGCTTTGCGTGCCGCTGGGCATGAACAGCGCGGCTTGCTTGCCCAGCAACGCGGCGATGCGTTCCTGCAGCAGGTTCACCGTGGGGTCATCGCCAAACACATCGTCGCCCACAGGTGCCGCGGCCATGGCCTCGCGCATGCCGGGCGTGGGGCGGGTGACGGTGTCGCTGCGCAGGTCAACCAGGCTCTCAACCACGTTCATCAGTGCATCTCCAAGAAGTTGCGCAGCATGGCGTGGCCATGTTCGGTGAGGATCGATTCGGGGTGGAACTGCACCCCTTCCAGCGGCGTGGCCGTGCCGGCCAAGGCGCGATGCCGCACGCCCATGATCTCACCGTCTTGCGCGGTGCTCGTCACCTCCAACTCAGCCGGCAGGCTGCTGCGCGCAATGGCCAGCGAGTGGTAGCGGATCACCGAGAACTGCCTGGGCAGGCCGCGGTACACGCCTTGCTCATCGGTGCTCAGCACATCGGCCTTGCCGTGCATTTGCGTTTGCGCGCGAATGATTTCACCGCCCAATGCCGCGCCAATGGCCTGGTGGCCCAGGCACACGCCCAGGATCGGCAGCTTGCCGGTGAAGTGGCGAATGGCCTCAACGCAAATGCCCGCCTCGGCCGGCGAACAAGGGCCGGGCGACAGCACCAGCCGCGCGGGTTTCAGGTTGGCAATGCCTTCAAGCGTGATCTCGTCATTGCGAAACACCCGAACGTCTTGCCCGAGTTCGCCAAAGTACTGCACCAGGTTGAAGGTGAAGCTGTCGTAGTTGTCGATCATCAGCAGCATGTGCGCTCTTCATATTGATGACTTTGTGTGTCTTGCTCGTCACCCACGTTTCATACCCGCTTTGATACCCGCATTTTCTGTCGCTGGCGAGGCCGGCGCGACGTGCTGGGTGGGGGTCTGGAGCGCCCCATGAGGGCGCAATAGGTCGGTCAGGCTGATGGCTTGCGCCAACGCGAACCGAAGAGCGCTGCTGCGATGGAGCACGTGAACATGGCCCTCATTATGGGCCGGCTTGCCAGCACCGCCCTAAGCTATGTCCGGCCGCCACCCTGTTGTTCGTGGGCGGCGACCTCGGCTGCGAGTCGCTCGGATAGCTCGGGCGCCTGCGACTCGGCGAACACTTCGTTCTTCACTGGTGCCTTGCGCAAAATGCTAAGTGCCGACTCGTACGCCGGGCGCAGCTCACTGTGCGTTGGTTCAGCCACCAAGAAGTAGAGCCTGAACGGTTCGGCCGCGTTCGCCACGCTCGTCACCTGACCAAGCCAACGATGCGCTTTCTCCTTGATCGAGTCGGCGCTGGCTAGGTCGAAAGACACCGGTGCCAGGCAGTGCCACTCGCCGTTCTTCCACGCGTGCTTGAACTCGACTTCATCGTCCTGCACCTCGATCGTCTTCCGATCGAAATGCTTCAGCACCTG
>JAYUQE010000504.1:0-7384 GCA_043756905.1 Burkholderiales bacterium
CGCCAGCACCACGCCTTCTTCCATGGCTTTGAGGCCGCACACATAGAAGCTGGCGTTGGGGTCTGTCAGCAGCGGGGCCAGGTCGGCCGCCCGCTCGCGCATCAGGTCTTGCACATAACGTTTGGATTTACCTTGTTCGCGCGAAAAGGCGAAGTGGATGTCGATGAAGTCCTTGGGCAAGCCTTGCAGCGGCCCGAAGTAGGGCAGTTCTTCCTTGGTGCGGGCACCGAAGAACAGCATCAGCTTGCCGCCTTCAAATTTGCCCGATGCCCGCAGCCTGCGGCGCCATTCGGTCATGGCACGCATCGGCGCGCTGCCGGTGCCGGTGCAGATCATCACGATGTGGCTGCGCGGGTGGTTGGGCATCAGGAAGCTGGTGCCGAAGGGCCCGATGACCTGCACCTTGTCGCCCACCAACAGGTCGCACATGTAGTTGCTGGCCACGCCACGCACGGGCTTGCCGGAATGGTCTTCGAGCACACGCTTGATGGTGAGCGACAGGTTGTTGTAGCCCGGCCGCTCGCCATTGCGCGGGCTGGCGATGCTGTACTGGCGCGGATGGTGGGCGCGGCCGTTGACATCCGCGCCCGGCGGCACGATGGCGATGGACTGGCCTTCCAACACCGGGAACGGCATCTGGCCTAAATCGAGCACGATGTGGTGGGTGTCGTATTCCTTGCCCACTGCGGTGACACGCACGTTGCCGCTCACGGTGGCGGTGATGGTCCTTTCCGCCGCCTTGGGGCCGTAGAGGTTGGTGTACGCGTGCGCGGCCGACCAGGGTGGCACCACGGCACCGAACTGGGCGCTGTTGAACACCGCCTCGCCCAAGCCGCTGGTGGCCTGCGCCACGGCCAGTGGTTCAAGCACCGGTTGCGCATCGGCGGCCACGCCGGCCTGCGCCAACTGTTCGGCCGTCAGTTCGCCGGGCAGCTCATCCCAGGTCAACTGGTCGGCCGTGGCATAGGCCAGGTGGCTGGGCATGCTGCGCCAGTTGTCGATGCTGCCCGTGGGGCAGGGCGAAATGCAGTCCATGCACAGATTGCACTTCTCGGCATCGACCACGTAGTTGCGCGAATCATGGGTGATCGCACCCACCGGGCAAATCGCCTCGCAGGTGTTGCAGCGAATACAGATTTCGGGGTCGATCAGGTGTTGCCTGATGAGCTTGATCTCGGCGGGCGCGTTCATGATGGCGTCTCCTCGTGTGTCGCTCTTGGTGGCGTGTTCGGATCAAGCAAATCTGACGTACTCATAGTCAACCGGCTGGCGGTTGATGCCCATCACCGGCGGCGCAATCCAGTTGGCAAACTTGCCCGGCTCCACGCACTTGCCCATCAGGCTGGTGACGAAGGCGCGGTCTTGTTCGCTGGGCAGCCACTTGTCGACATTGGCCTTCCATTCGGCCTCGCTGAGCACCCGGCCATCGGGTGACACCTTCACTTGCGCCAAGGCGCCGATGTTGCGGTGAAAGGCCTTGTGCGGCGGGGTCAGGCGCACGGGAATGCCGGCCTTTTCGATCACCTTGTTCCAGCGGTTCACGCCGGCCACGCTGTCGGCAATGAAGTCGTCGCGCAGCACTTCGTTCAGGGCGTTGAGCATGGGCACTTCTTTCTCAACGAGCTGGCCGTTCTTCACTTCCAGCACCTTGTAGGTCTGGCCGCGCAATTGGTGGTCGTCCATGCGCTTGCCTTCCTCATAGCGACCCTTCAGGCCGGTTGAATAGAAGGTGGCGGCATTGCTCGACTCGTCGGCGCCGAACAAATCCACCGTCACGCTGAAGTGGAAGTTCAGGTAGCGCTGCAAGGTGGGCAGGTCAATCACGCCGGCGTTGCGCAGTGTGTTCACGTCATCCGTTTTCATTTCGTTCATCGCTGCGCAGGTGCGCGCGATCACGCGGCTGACGCCCGACTCGCCCACGAACATGTGGTGCGCTTCTTCGGTGAGCATGAACTTGGTGGTGCGGGCCAGCGGATCGAAGGCGCTTTCGGCCAGGGCACAGAGCTGGAACTTGCCGTCACGATCGGTGAAATACGTGAACATGAAGAAGCTCAGCCAGTCGGGCGTGGCTTCGTTGAAGGCGCCCAGGATGCGCGGGTTGTTCTCGTCGCCGCTGCGGCGTTCGAGCAACGCATCGGCTTCTTCACGGCCGTCACGGCCGAAATGCTTGTGCAGCAGGTAGACCATGGCCCAGAGGTGGCGGCCTTCCTCCACGTTGATCTGAAACAGGTTGCGCAGGTCGTACATGCTGGGCGCAGTGAGGCCCAGGTGGCGCTGCTGCTCAACGCTGGCCGGCTCGGTGTCGCCCTGCGTGACGATGATGCGGCGCAGGTTGGCGCGGTATTCGCCGGGGATGTCGCTCCAGGCCTTTTCGCCCAGGTGGTCGCCAAAGTGGATCTTGCGTTCGGCGTCGCCGGGGTTCAGGAAGATGCCCCAGCGGTAGTCGCGCATCTTGACGTGGCCGAACTGCGCCCAGCCTTGCGGGTCGACGCTCACCGCGGTGCGCAGGTAGACGTCGTAGTTGGTCGAGCCTTCGGGGCCGACGTCGTCCCACCAACTGATGAAGTTGGGCTGCCAGCCTTCGAGCGCACGCTGCAAGGTGCGGTCGTCGCTCAAGTTAACGTTGTTGGGGATTTTCTGGCTGTAGTCGATGCTTGACATGGGAGTGTTCCTGAGTTGTAGATGAAGGGGCCGTGGCTGCTGGCGCGATCAGACTCTGTTCCAGTCGAATACCGCCTTGTCGCCTTTTCCGTAAACCTTGAGCGCGCCCTTCTCGCCCACCGCATTGGGCCGCTGGAAGATCCAGTTCTGCCAGGCGGTGAGGCGGCCGAAAACGCGGGTGAACATGTTCTCGGGGCCGTTGAAGCGCAGGTTGGCTTCCATGCCGGTCAAGGCGTCGGGGTTCATGGCCACTCGCTCCTCGATGGCGATGCGCACTTCGTCGGCGTAGTCGATGTCGTCGGGGTTGCTGGTCACCAGGCCCAGGGCGAAAGCGGCGTCGGCGTCGAGCGCCGTACCCGCCTTGGCGCGCACGGCTTCCATGGCAGCGGCTTCGTCGTAAAAGCGCCGCTGCAGCCGGCTTTGGCCGGTGACCATGGGCAGCAGGCCGAAGTTCATTTCGCCCACCGCAATCTTCGGCGCCTTGGCGGCGTCATCGGGCAGGGCCAGCATGTAGCTGCGGTCGCAGGCCAGGGCGAGTTCAAGGAAGCTGCCGGCAAAACACGAGCCGGGCTCGATCAGCGCGAACAGGCTGCGTGACGACACATCCAGCCGGCTGAAGGTGCGGCGCAGCAGGCCGATGGTTTCACGCACCAGCCAGTGGTTCTGATGCTTCAGCAGCACGGCGTCCATGGCCAGCACGGCGGCCGCGTCGCCTTCGGTCTTGATCAACCAGGTGCCAATGTCCAGCTCATTGGTGCGCATGGAAAGAATCGCGTCTTCCAGCTCGCGCGCCAGGGCCAGCGGGTACCAGGCGGCGCCGGCGGCTTCAATCGCCGCGATGTCGCTTTGCACCGCGGCGCCGGGCGCCTTGACGGTGAACGTGGCCAGGCGCTGGGCGCGGTCGATCACCACGGTAACGTTGCCGTAGCGCAGCGCGTCAGCTTCGATCGTGCGGTTCAGCGGCGTCAGGGCCGCACCCGTGCCATCGGCCGGGCGGTCGCTCTTGGCGGCCAGTTGCAGGGCGCGCTCCTGCACCTTGGCGGCAAAGACCGAGGTCTTGGCAATGTCGTCCACCAGGCGCCAATCCTTGGCCTTCTGGCCGCGCACGCCTTCCACGCTGGTGCAGAACAAATCGGCCAGGTCGTGGCGCACATGGCGCTTGTCGGTCACGCGGGTGAGGCCGCCGGTGCCGGGCAACACGCCCAGCAGCGGCACTTCGGGCAGGCTCACCGCGCTGGCGCGGTCGTCCACCAGGATGATCTCGTCGCAGGCCAGCGCCACTTCATAGCCGCCGCCTGCACACGCGCCGTTCACGGCGGCCAGGAACTTCAGGCCGCTGTGCTTGGACGAATCTTCCAGGCCGTTGCGGGTTTCGTTGGTGAACTTGCAAAAGTTCACCTTCCAGGCATGGCTTGAAACACCCAGCATGAAGATGTTGGCGCCCGAGCAGAAGACCTTTTCCTTGGCGCTGGTGAGCACCACGGTGCGCACTTCGGGGTGTTCGAAGCGGATGCGGTTGATGGCGTCGTTGAGCTCGATGTCCACTCCCAGGTCGTAGCTGTTGAGCTTCAGTTTGTAGCCCGGGCGCAGGCCGGCGTTTTCATCGAAGTCGGCCGACAGGGTGGCCACCGGGCCTTCGACCTTGAGCTTCCAGTGGCGGTACTGGGCGGGGCTGGTCTGGTAATCGACGCGGGGGGCTTGGCTCACGGGGTGTCTCCAGGAAGGTGCACTTCAGTGCGTTGATCGGCTTGCGATGACAGGCATTATATTGCATGACATTTTTGATCGTCAAGCATTTTTCTGCATCTTTTCTAAGCATTAACCCTGTAGTGACAAGGTTTGACGCACCAAGGTGCGAAGCGCGGCAAAGGTTTCATCCAGCGGCTGCGCGCTGGTGTCGAGCTGAAAATCGGCCTTGGAATAGAAGGCGGCACGGCCGGCCAGAATGCCTTTCAAATCCTCCAGCGCCTCGCGGCTGGCCGCCATGGGGCGGGTGTCGCCCTGGGCGGTGACGCGCTTCAAGTGGTCTTGCGGGTCGGCATGCAGCCACACCGTGGTGCAGTGGTTGAGCAACTGATTGAAGGTGGCCGGGTCGGACACCAGGCCGCCGGGAATGGCGATCACCGCATCTTCATAGATTTGAATCGCTTCTTCCAGCGCCCGGCGCTCATAGCGGCGGTAGGCGTTCTGCCCGTACAGGGCCTGGATCTCGGCGATGGTGCAACCGGCAAACTGTTCGATCTGGCGGCTGAGTTCAATGAAGGGGAAGTCGAGGTCTTCGCCCAGCATCTGGCCCAGCGTGGATTTGCCCGCGCCGCGCAGGCCGATCAGGGCGATGCGCGAACTGCGCCGGGTCTTGCCCTGGCCATGGGCGCCACCCGTGCCCAGCAGTTCGCCTACCGCGACGCGCACGCGGTGCAGGGTGGGTTCGTCGCGCCTTTCCAGCAGTTCGCGCAGCAGCAGCCATTCGGGTGAGGAAGTGGTCACATCGCCCAATAGCTCGGCCAGCGAGCATTGCAAGGCGCCGGTTACCTGCAGCAAAACCAGGATGCTGGCATTGCCCACGCCGTATTCCAGGTTGGCCAGGTGGCGCTCGGAAACTCCGGCGTGGGTGGACAAGGCCTTGCGCGTCATGCCCTGGCGCGACCGCAGCGCGCGCACCCGCTCGCCCAGGGCCACCAGGAAGGGGTTCTTCTCTTCCGCAGCCTCGTTCGCGGCGTCAGACTGGGGCGCGCCGGCCGGGGTTGGGGGCCGTTTGCTAGGTGTAAACCCGCTAACAGGCACTATATTGCTTGACATGGTTTTAGGCTGGCTCTAAAGTTCGTTCAGGCACGATACTGCATCAAACTGTTGAAGACAAGTCTTGCCCAGATCTGAGAAACATTTGCCCTGTCGCAGGGCTTGCCGGAGACAAGCATGAGCACCGAAACCACTGTCGCGCCGCCTCCTGAGCGCTTCAATTTCGCCCAGCACCTGCTGGCGCGGAACGCCGGCCGCCCGGCCAAGGCCGCGTTCATTGACGACGCGGGAGCGCTGAGCTACGGCGTGCTCGATCTTCGCGTGCGCCAATTGGCTGCGGCCCTGCTCGGCGCCGGCATCAAGCGCGAAGAACGCGTGCTGCTGCTCATGCAAGACTGCAACGACTGGCCCGTGGCCTTTCTGGGCGCGCTGTATGCCGGCGTGGTGCCGGTTGCGGTGAACACCTTGCTGACCGCCGACGACTACGCCTTCATGCTCGAAAACTCGCGCGCCCAGGCCGTGCTGGTATCGGGCGCGCTGCTGCCCACGCTGACGCTGGCGTTGACCAAGTCCGACCATGAAGTGCAGCGCGTCATCGTTTCCCGCCCCATCGCGCCGCTGCACCCGGCTGAATTCGAATTCGAGGCCTTCCTCGGTGCACAGGCGCCGGCCAACAAACCCGCCGCCACCGGGGCAGACGACCCTGGCTTCTGGCTGTATTCATCCGGCTCCACCGGCCGCCCCAAGGGCACGGTGCATTCGCATGCCAACCCCTACTGGACGGCCGAGCTTTACGGCAAAGGCGTGCTGCAGATCAAGGAAAGCGACGTTTGCTTCTCCGCGGCCAAGCTGTTCTTTGCTTACGGCCTGGGCAATGGCCTGAGCTTCCCGATGAGCGTGGGCGCCACGTCCATCCTCATGCCCGAGCGGCCGACGCCTGACGCCACCTTCAAGCGCTGGCTGGGCGGCGTGGGCGGGGTCAAACCCACCGTGTTCTTCGGCGCGCCCACGGGCTTTGCCGGCATGCTGGCCTCAATCAATCTGCCCAAGCCTGATGAAGTGGCGCTGCGCCTGGTGTCATCGGCCGGCGAGGCGTTGCCGGCTGATCTGGGCGAGCGCTTCACCGCACACTTCGGAGTGGAGATCATCGACGGCATCGGCTCCACCGAGATGCTGCACATCTTCCTGTCCAACCAGCCCGGCCGGGTGCGCTACGGCACCACCGGTTGGCCCGTGCCGGGTTATGACATCGAACTGCGCGGCGACGACAGCAAACCCGTGCCCGACGGCGAACCCGGCGACCTTTACATCCACGGCCCCAGCGCGGCCATGATGTACTGGGGCAACCGGCAAAAGACACGCGACACTTTCCAGGGCGGCTGGACCAAGAGTGGCGACAAGTACATCCGCAACGACGATGGCAGCTACACCTACGGCGGGCGCAGTGACGACATGCTCAAGGTCAGTGGCATCTACGTCTCGCCGTTCGAGGTCGAGGCCACGTTGGTGCAGCATCCGTCGGTGCTGGAAGCGGCCGTGATCGGTGTTCCCGACGACCAAGGGCTGACCCGAACCAAGGCATTTGTGGTGCTCAAACCCGGCGCGCGCGTCAGCGAAGACGAACTCAAATCATTCGTCAAGGAGCGCCTGGCGCCCTACAAGTACCCGCGTCTGCTCGAGTTTGTCGACGAACTGCCCAAGACTGCAACCGGCAAGATCCAGCGCTTCAGATTGCGCGAGCGCGAGGCCGCGGCGCGCTGAGACTCCCCGGCATGTCGCGTGGCCAATCCGTTATGGATCAACTTCGTTGATGCGCGGGTCACGGCGGCGGCGTAACCCGCCAGCAATCAGGCAGGCTTTGCAGGTTCAGCGTCTGAACTCCCGGTACAGCAGATACAGGCCACTGGCTACGACGACGGCCGCGCCGCCCATCACTGCGGCATCGGGCACATGGCCGAAGACCAGCCAGCCGAACAGCGTCATG
>JAYUQE010000505.1:0-7379 GCA_043756905.1 Burkholderiales bacterium
GATCGACCCGGCGCTCGAACGCCCGCAGGTGCTGGCCATGTCGATGATGGTGCAGCTCATGCTCGACGCGCCCGACACGCTGGAAGACAAGATTCCGGCGATTGCCACACAGGGCCGAATCGAACCCACGCTGGCCCTGCGCAGCGTGCGCCGCATGCAAGAACAATTGCAAGAAGCGATCGAGCGCGAAGCGGCCTGAACGGTCAGCTCGCCCCGCGCCCCGCATGCGGGTAGTCCGCGCTGTTGAAAGTGCATCGCATTGGCTAGTCTTGCCGGCTTGAAGGTGCGCCCGCTGTGGCCGCGCCAAGTGCCCAGGAGATCTGCCCATGCCCCCGACCGTCGCCGAAGACACGCTGGCGTTACAGCGCCTGTACCACTGGGAAAAGACAGCGCCCGATCGCGTCGTCTTCACCCAGCCCATGGGCGGCGGCGTGGTGCGCGATTTCACCTGGGGCCAGGTGGTCGGCGAGGTGCGCCGCATCGCCGCGCACCTGCAAAGCCTGGGCCTGAAGCCCGGCGACAAGGTGGCGCTGATCTCCAAGAACACCGCCTGGTGGATGATGGCCGACTGGGCCATCTGGGTGGCCGGCTATGTTTCGGTGCCGCTGTACCCCACCCTGGCGGCCGAGACGATCCGCCAGATCCTCAGCCACAGCGAGGCCAAGCTGCTGTTCGTGGGCAAGCTCGACGGCTGGGCCGGCATGAAGCCCGGCATCCCGGCCGGCCTGCCTTGCATCGGCATGCCCTTGGCCCCGGCCAACGACTACCCGCAGTGGGCCGACATCGTGGCGCGCAATGCGCCGCTGCAAGGCAACCCCGTGCGCGGCGCCGACGAGCTGGCCACCATCATGTACACCTCTGGCACCACCGGCATGCCTAAGGGCGTGATGCACAGCCTGGGCACCTTTGCCTGGAGCATCACCACGGCCATCAGCCGGGTGGACGCCATCAACGCCAACGCCCGCTTCCTGAGCTACCTGCCGCTGTCGCACGTGGCCGAGCGCGCGCTGGCCGAGTTCGGCGTCCTGGCCTCGGGCATGCATGTGTACTTTGCCGAGTCACTCGAAACCTTCAACGCCGACATGGTGCGTACCAAGCCCACCGTGTTCTTCTCCGTGCCGCGGCTGTGGGTGAAGTTCCAGCAAGGCGTGCAGGCCAAGATGCCGGCCGAAAAGCTCAACCGCCTGTTGAAGATTCCGATACTGCGCGGCATCGTGCGCAAGAAGATCCTCACCGCGCTGGGCCTGGATAAATGCGTCATCGCCGCCGGTGGCGCCGCGCCCATGCCGCCCGAGTTGCTGCGCTGGTACGGCCGCCTCGGGCTGGACATTGTTGAAGGCTATGGCATGACCGAGAACTGCGCCATCTCGCACGGCACCTTGCTGGGCAAGCCACGCCCGGGCACCGTGGGCCCGCCCTATGTTGGGGTGCAACACCGCATCGACCCCGCCAACGGCGAGGTGCAGATGAAAAGCGGCGGCCTGATGCTGGGCTACTTCAAGGAGCCCGAGCTCACCCGTGCTGCCTTCACCGAAGACGGCTGGCTGCACACCGGCGACAAAGGCAGCATCGACGCTGAAAACAACCTGAAGATCACCGGCCGGGTGAAAGACCTGTTCAAGACCGGCAAGGGCAAGTACGTGGCACCGGCGCCGATCGAAGACAAGCTGGTCATGCACCCGGCCGTCGAGGCCTGTTGCGTCACCGGCGCCAACCTGGGCCAGCCGCTGGGCCTGGTGATGCTCAACCCCGAAGGCGCCAAGCAGGCCGCCACGGCGAGCGGACGCAGCGAAATCGAAGCGTCGCTGGCCGCGCACATGCAGGCCATCAACGCCGGGCTGGACCCGCACGAGCAGCTCGACTGCCTGGTCGTCACCACCGAGGCCTGGACGGTCGAAAACGACCTCATCACGCCCACCTTCAAGGTCAAGCGCAACAAGATCGAAGACAAGTACGCGCGCAGCTACGAGCGCTGGGTGGGTTCGCGCAAGCCGGTGATCTGGGACGGGGCCTGATCAAGGCCTGATCCGGCGGGTGCGCAGGCGCGTTGCGCCGCAGCGCTAACATGCGCTGGCGCAGGACATCGGCCGTCGGTAGCTTGGCTGCGGGCCCAGGGCGGCGGGTCGATGGCGCCAAGTGGTGGGCAAAGGCGGTGGTTATCGAATTCGCCCGAGCCCAAGGCTTGCCTAGACTGCCTGCCTGCCTGCCTGCCGGCCCGCCCTGGCCTGAAAGCCTGCCCACGTCATGTTCATTCGAAACATCTGCCCTTTGTTCCTCGCCCTGGTCATGGTCTCGGGGGCGCAAGCGGCGCCCGAGCCTGGGTGCCGTGAGCTGGCCAGAAAGCTGGCCGACCTGAGCCAGGAGCAATGCGAGGCCGCGGTGTTGGGCCCATCGGGGGCGCGCTCGGTCAACGGCGTGCCGCTGTACCAGCGCGACGTGCAACCTGCCGTGGCCGAAGAATTGCTCGATGCCCCGGCCAAGCCGCCAGTGAAAGTGCTGGTGCTGGGCGGCATTCATGGTGACGAGATGTCCTCGGTCTCATTGGTGTTTCGCTGGCTCAACCTGGCCGTGGAGAACCCGGCAGCGGTGAACTGGCGCTTTGTGCCGGTGGTCAACCCGGACGGCTTGCTCAAGGCCAAACCCACCCGCACCAATGCCCGCAATGTGGACTTGAACCGCAACTTCCCGACCCAGGGCTGGGTACAGCAAGCGCAGACCCATTGGGTGCAACGCACCCAGCGCGACCCGCGGCGCTGGCCGGGGCCGCAGGCCAAGTCCGAGCCCGAAACGCGCTTCGTCGTGGACACCATCGAGCAGTGGAAGCCCGACCTCATCGTCAGCATCCACGCCCCCTATGCCGTGCTCGATTTCGACGGCCCGCACCTGCCGCCGCAAAAGCTGGGCCGTCTGTTCCTCGACCGCGTGGGCGTGTTCCCCGGTTCGCTGGGTGCCTATGGCGGCTTGAACCTGGGCGTGCCGGTGGTCACGCTGGAGTTGCCGCACGCGACGCGCATTCCTAACGATTCAGATGTGCGGCAGATGTGGGACGACCTGCTGCGCTGGGTGGATGAGCGGCTGGTCGTTGCGCAGCAGTGAATCAGGCGGCCGCTCGGTACCCTCGCGGTGAATCAGCCGGCCGCTCGGTACCCTCGCGGTGAATCAGCCGGCCGCTCGGTACCCTTGCGGTGAATCAGCCGGCCGCTCGGTACCCTCGCGGGATGGCCGCCAGCAGCCGCTGCGTGTATTCCTGCTTCGGCGCGGCCAACAGTTCGGCCGTGGCGGCCTGCTCCACCACCACGCCGTCTTTCATCACCAGCACCTCGTCGCTGATGAAGCGCACCACGGCCAGGTCGTGGCTGATGAAAACGTAGCTCAGGCCAAATTCGTCTTGCAGGTCGCGCAGCAGGTTTAGCACCTGGGCCTGCACGGAGACATCGAGCGCCGACACCGCTTCATCCAGCACCAGCACTTCGGGGTTGAGCGTGAGGCAGCGTGCAATGGCCACGCGCTGGCGCTGGCCACCCGAAAACTCGTGCGGGTACTTGCCGAAGGCGCTGCCATCGAGCCCCACCTTGTGTAGCAGCGCACGGGCGCGCTCTTCGCGCTCGTCTTGCGAAGCGCCGATGCGGTGGATGGTCATCGGCTCGATCAGCGTTTGGCCGATGGTGAAGCGTGGGTTCAGCGAGGCATAGGGGTTCTGGAACACGATCTGGATGCGCCGGCGCATCACCTGGCGTTCCTGCTCGCTCAAGGTCAGCAGATTGCGGCCATCGAAGATCACTTCGCCCGCGGTGGGCTCGTGCAGGCGCAGCAGCGTCAGGCCCATGGTCGTCTTGCCCGAGCCCGACTCGCCCACCACACCCAGCGTGTGGCCGCGCTTCAACTGAAAGCTCACGTTGTGCACGGCCTTGAACTCGCGCTTGCCGAACACACCCTGGCGCAGGAAAAAACTCTTGGCCAGAGAGCGCACTTCCAGCACCACCGGCGCCTGTGCATCCTTCGGTTTGGCCTGCGGGATGGTGGCGTCGTGGCCAGCGCCATTGATGTGCTCGTCGATCACCATCAGCCGCGCCGGGTTGCCTTGCAGGCTGGGCCGGCAGGCCAGCAAGGCGCGGGTGTAGGCGTCCTGGGGGGCTTCGAAGATGCGTGCCGTGGCGCCCTGCTCGCGCACCAGGCCGTGGCGCATCACCACCACATGGTCGGCAATCTCGCCCACCACGCCCAGGTCGTGGCTGATGAACAGCAGGCTCATGCGGTGGCGCTGCTTCAGGCCGCCCAGCAGTTCGAGGATCTGGCGCTGGATGGTCACGTCCAGCGCCGTGGTAGGTTCGTCGGCGATCAGCAACTTGGGCTCGCAGGCCAGGGCCATGGCGATCATCACGCGCTGCTGCTGGCCGCCTGAAAGCTCGTGCGGGTACGCGTCGAGCCGGCGCTTGGGCTCGGGCATGCCCACTTCAACCAGCAGGCCTTCGGCGCGTGCCAGCGCCGCGCGCGGGCTCAGGCGCAGGTGGCGAATCAACGGCTCGCACACCTGGTGGCCCACGGTGAACACCGGGTTGAGCGACGTCATCGGGTCTTGAAAGACGCAGGCTATTTCCTTGCCGCGCAGTGCGCGAAGTTCATCCTGGCTGGCTTGCAGCAAATCGCGGCCTTGGTAGAGCACCCGGCCCGAACGTTCGGCGTTGTCGGGCAGCAGGTTGACGATGGACATCGCCGTCACGCTCTTGCCCGAGCCCGACTCCCCAACCAGCGCAACGGTGCTGTTTTCAGGGATGTCGAAGCTGATGCCGGCTTCAGCGCGGCCCACGGCCTGTGCCATTTGCATCTGGCCATCCACACGGCCCATGCGAAAGGCCACGCGCAAGTCTTGGATGCTCAGCAGCATGGTCACTCCAAGCCTCGCAACTTCGGGTCGAGCGCGTCGCGCCAGGCGTCGGCCATCAATGAAAACGCGGTCACGAAAACGGCCATGAACAAGGTGGCCGCGGCAAGCTGCCACCAGTAGCCCAGGATCAGTTCGCTTTGTGCCTCGGCCAACATGGTGCCCCAGCTGACCTGGTCCACCGGCACGCCCAGGCCCAGGTACGACAGGATCACTTCGCTCTTGATGAAGCCCACCACCAGCAGGCTCATGCGCACCAGCACCACATGGCTCACGTTGGGCAGGATGTGGCGGAACATTCTTGAGCTGGTTGATGCGCCAATGGCTTCTGCGGCGCGGACGTATTCGCGGCTGCGGTGTTTCATGAACTCGGCCCGCACTTGCCGGTACAAACCCGTCCAGCCCACCAGCCCCAGGATGATGACTATTGTCCAGATGCCGCGCGGAATGACGGCGTCGGCCCGGTTCAACACCGCGGCCAACGTGAAGATGAGCAGGATGTCGGGGATCGAGGTGAACACCGTGTACAACCATTCAAGAAAGTCACCCAGCTTGCCGCCGAAGAAACCCGCCAGCGCGCCGAGCACCGTGCCCAGCAGCGTGGCCAGCAGGGCGGCCAGCACGCCCACGAACACCGAGACCTGCGTGCCCTGGATCACCTTGGCCAGCACGTCGCGGCCCAGGCGGTCGGCGCCCAGCGGCAGGGTTTGCGCCTTCACCACCTCGGCCGTTTTCATCTTCGAGGCGCGCTCTTCCCATTCCTTGTAGCGCGGCGCCAGCGGGTCGATGTCGCTCAGGTCGGCGTTCGGGCCTTTGGGCAATTCGATCACGCCCAGTGCCTCGGGCGGGCGCGGGCCCAGGAAGGTGGGCGGCGCGCTGGGCACGCCGACCTCGCGCTGCCAGCCGCTGGCCACCACCTTGGCCAGCGACAGCGTGATCAGCACCAGGAAGGCCAGCACGATGCACAGCGCGGCCATGCCGACACGGTCCTTGCGGTAGCGGCGCCAGGCGGCGTGCCAGACCCCTTCTGAGTGTTCAGCGCCAGCCGCCACGGGCAGGGCGCTCATGGAGCAACCTTCGTGCTGCGCATTGCGGTGCGAGCGCCTTCGGACGGCCGGGCGGCGCTCATGGAGCAACCTTCGTGCTGCGCACTGCGGTGCGAGCGCCTTCGGACGGCCGGGCGGCGCTCATTTCAGCACCACCCGCGGATCGACCATCTTGTAGAGAATGTCGGTGGCCAGGTTGATGAACATGGTGAGCACGGCGATGTAGATCGTCACCGCCTGGATCACCGGGTAATCGCTTCGGTTAACCGCCAGCAGCACCTCGCGGCCCAAGCCCGGGATGCTGAAGAACACCTCGATCAGGAACGAGCCCACGAAGATGCCGGGCAGCGCCAGGCCCACGTTGGTGAGGATCGGGATCATCGCGTTGCGCAGCACATGCTTGAGCAGCACCGTGCGTTCGAGCAGGCCCTTGGCGCGCGCGGTGCGCACATAGTCTTGCCCGATCTCGTCGAGGAAGAAGCTGCGGTACAGCCGCATCTGCGGCGCCACGCCCACCATCACGGCCAGCAGCACCGGCAGCGGCACATAGGTGGTCAGGTTGGTCAGCGTGGAGTCACTCCAGCCTTGCACCGGGAACCAGCCGAGCTGGAAGCCGAAGACATACTGGCCCACGATGATGTAGACCAGAAAGCTGATCGACAGGGCCACGGTGGTCAGCACCATGATGGAACGATCGGTCAGCGAGCCGCGCACATAAGCCACGAACAGCGCGAAGGGAATGGCCAACAGCGTGTCGAGCAGCAGGATCGGGATCATCACCGTCAGCGTGGCCGGCAGCCGGCTGGCGAACAGGCTGGCCACCGATTCGTTCGTGGCCCAGCTCTTGCCCCAATCGAAGCTCAAGATTTGCTTGACGAAGATCCACAGTTGTACATACCAGGGTTCGTTCAGGCCGAGCTGTTGGCGGATGGCGTTCACTTGCTCCTGTGTGGCGTTCAAGCCGCCCAGGATTTCAGCCGGGTCGCCGCCGAAGAACTTGAACAGCACGAACACCAGCAGCACCACGCCGATCAGCGTGGGGATCATTTGCCACAGCCGCCGTACCAGGTAGGCCAACATCGACGCTTGCCTTCACATGCCGTTGAGTGCGGCGAGTTTATGGGCCGCACCCCCCAGGCAAGCCCCGCGTTTGCCCTGCCGCGCCCGGCGCCGCAACGGGCGGAAAATCCCGCGCATGAACTTGCGTTTGCTGGCTGCATTGGCCACCAGTCTGGTGCTGGCGCTGCCGGCGTGGGCGCAGGGGAACGACAAGGCGGATTCACCGGCCGCCACCAAGGTGCTGCGCTACGCCTTCCGCGTGGCCGAGACCAGCTTCGACCCGGCGCAAATCACCGACCTGTATTCGCGCACCGTGGCCGCGGGCATCTTCGAAGGCTTGCTCGAATTCGAGTTCCTGGCCCGGCCGTACCGCCTGCGCGCGGCCACCGCGG
>JAYUQE010000506.1:0-7371 GCA_043756905.1 Burkholderiales bacterium
AGCTACGACCCGGCCAAGATACCCGGCATGACCAAGGCCGTGACCTTCTGCCCCTCGCTGTGGGGTGGCAAGGACTGGCCGCCCGAGGCCTACAACCCGAAGACAGGGCTTGTCTACATCCCGGCCAACAACAACCTGTGCTCCGAGCTGCCCAAGGCCGAGCCCATCACCTACAAGAAGGGCGACCTGTACATCGGCTACCCGATCGACGGCGTGCTGGGCAGCCTGCGCTGGAAAGACGGCAAGAAACCGGCGACAGTGGGTGAACTGCAGGCCTGGGACATCAAGACCGGCAAGATGGTGTGGGTGCACAAGTACCCGACGCACCTCTGGGCGCCGCTGCTCACCACGGGCGGTAACCTGGTCTTTGCCGGCGGCACCAACGATCGCATGTTCCGTGCGTTCGACGCCAAGAACGGCAAGGTGTTGTGGCAGGTGCCCACTCCGGCCGGCGTGACCGGCGTGCCGACTTCGTTCGAGGTCGATGGCGAGCAGTACATCGCCGTCCAGTCGGGCTGGGGCGTGGATGCGCAGCGCATGCAGTCCGGGTTCGATGCGCTCGGCGTCAAGACCACCGTTGCGCAGGGCGGAGTGGTCATGGTCTACAAGTTGGGCAAGTAACGGGTCGCAACGCCGCGCGCGGCGCCGTCATCAACAAGGAGCGAAAGATGAGCACAAGATGGCTATGGATGACGGGCGCCGCGGCGCTGCTGGCGAGCGCCTGCGCGTCCGTCACGTCCAGTGACGACGCCGCGCTGCTGGCGCGGGCGCGGCAACTGTTCCAGCCGCTGCCGACTGACGCAGCGACCCCCGAGCGCCCGCTCACGCGCGAGCGTAT
Source organism: Burkholderiales bacterium (assembly GCA_043756905.1). GTDB lineage: Bacteria > Pseudomonadota > Gammaproteobacteria > Burkholderiales > Burkholderiaceae_C > Rubrivivax. The sequence goes on from JAYUQE010000506.1 coordinate 839, forward strand.
CCAGCTGGGACGCGCGCTGTTCTTCGAGCCGCGCCTGTCGGCCGACGACCGCATCAGCTGTGCCACCTGCCACCAGCCCTCGTTCTACGGTGCCGAGCCGCTCGCGGTTTCGATGGGGCCGAGCGGCAAGCTGCTGCCGCGCAACACACCCACCATCTTCAACACCGCCTTGCAGTTCGTGCAGCATTACGGGGGCAACCGCAGCGACGTCGAGGACCAGGCGGTGCGCTCGCTGACCAGTCCATTCGCCTACGCGCAGAAGGACATGGCCACGGCGCAGGAGAAGCTGCGCTCGCTGCCGGGCTACCGCGCGCTGTTCGAGCGGGCTTTCCCGGGGCAGGCCGACCCGGTGACGGTGCAGAACATGGGCACCGCGATCGGCGCCTATGAGCGGGTGTTGCTGACGCCGGCACCGTTCGACCGCTTCCTGAAGGGCGACACCCAGGCCATCACGGCGCAAGCCAAGCGCGGCCTCGACAAGTTCATGACCACCGGCTGCGCGGGCTGCCACAACGGCGTCGTGCTGGGTGGCCAGACGTACCAGAAGTTCGGCGTCACGCAGGAATACTGGACGCTCACCGGCAGCAAGCCCAACGACATCCATAAGGGCATCGACAAGGGTCGGTTCCAGGACACGCGCAACGAAGCCGACAGCTACATGTTCAAAGTTCAACAACTGCGCAACGTGGCGGTCACGCCGCCGTTCTTCCACGACGGTTCGGTGGCCCGCCTCGACGATGCGGTGCGCATCATGGGCAAGCTCCAGCTCGGACGCGAGCTGCCCGACGCGGACGTGGCCGACATCGTGGCCTTCCTCGAAAGCCTGACCGGCGAAGTGCCGGCGGATTTCGTGAATGCACCGCTCCTGCCCGTTGTCTCCGCCGGGCGATGACGGGCGGATCGCACTCGCGCTGGTCAGCGGCTGTCTCGATTCCGCACACCCGTGTCAGTTAGAGGCGCACACCACCGCGTCAACCCCGAGTGGCACCGGTGCTTGTCGCTCTCATAATCGTCGCCGCGGTTGGTGCCCGCGCATCCCGGCGACTTCCAGTCACCCCGCGCGGCTACCTGAGTCAAACACATAACCAATGGAGATCACGATGGCATCGTTGACCGTGAACGGCAAATCCCGAGAGGTGAACGCCGACCCCACCACCCCTTTGCTGTGGGTGCTGCGTGAACACCTGCAAATGAACGGCACCAAGTTCGGCTGCGGCTTGGCGCTGTGCGGCGCCTGCACCGTGCACCTGGACGGGCAACCCGTGCGCTCGTGCAGTACGCCGCTTTCGGCGGCCGTCGGCAAGCGCATCACCACCATCGAGGCCATCGGCGCCACGCCGGTGGGCAAGAAGGTGCAGGAGGCCTGGGCGAAGATCGATGTGCCGCAATGCGGCTACTGCCAGTCGGGCCAGATCATGTCGGCCGTGGCGTTGCTGGAGAAAACGGCCAAGCCCACCGATGCCGATATCGACAACGCCATGAGCGGCAACATCTGCCGCTGTGGCACCTACCCACGCATCCGCGCGGCCATCCACCAGGCCGCCGGCACGAAGGGAGCATGACATGAACACCTTCGACACCAACTCTTCCGCCGCCGCTGGCCTGTCGCGCCGCGGCTTCCTGCAAACCGGTGCCGCCGCTGGCGGCGCGCTGCTGGTCGGCTTTGTGCTGCCCGGTTGCGCCACCACGCCGGGGGCCCCGGTGGCCACCGCGATGGCCAACTCCTGGGTGCGCGTGGGCGCAGACAACTCGGTCACCATCCTGTGCGCGCGCTCTGAAATGGGCCAAGGTGTCTACACCTCGATGCCGATGCTCATCGCCGAGGAACTCGACGTTGACCTGGCCAAGGTCAAGGTCGAAATGGCGCCGGCCGGCGAGCCTTACATCAACGCCATGCTCGGCGGCCAGCTCACCGGCGGCTCCACGTCGGTGAAAGACGCCTATGAAAAGCTACGCGTGGCAGGTGCGCAGGCGCGCGCGGTGCTCGTGCAGGCCGCAGCACAGCGCTGGCAGGTGGCAGCGTCGGCCTGTACGACGAAGGACGCGATGGTGATGGGCCCCACGGGCCAGAAGGCGAGTTACGGCGAACTCGCGCCGGCGGCATCGCAGCTCGTGCCGCCGCAATCACCCAAGCTCAAGCCCGCCAGCGAGTTCCGCTATGTCGGCAAATGGATTGCGCGTTTCGACACGCCGGCCAAGATCGACGGCAGCGCCGAATTCGGCATCGATGCCAGCCTGCCCGGCATGAAGATTGCCGCTCTGGCGCAATGCCCGGCGCAAGGCGGCAAGCTCGCCAGCCACGACGCTTCCAAGGCGGTGGGCATGCCCGGCGTGAAAGGCGTGTATGCCATCTCCAGCGGCGTGGCCGTGGTGGCCGACACCTACTGGCAGGCGCGCAAGGCGCTCGAAGCGGTGAGCATCCGCTGGGACGAATCGGCCGTGGCCAACGTGTCCTCGGCAGCCATCGCGGCCGAGTTGCGCGCCGCGGTGGACAGACCGCCCGGCGCCACCTTCCAGAAGAAGGGCGATGTGGAAGCGGCGCTGCGCGGCGCGGCCAAGCGCGTGGAGGCAACCTACGAGGTGCCGTTCAAGCCGCACGTGACGATGGAGCCGATGAACTTCGTTGCCGACGTGAGGGCCGATTCGTGCCTGCTGTACGGGCCCACGCAGTTCCAGCAGTTGGCGCAGGGCATGGCCGCCGGGCTGCTCAATTTCAAGCCCGACCAGGTGAAGGTGCGCACCACCTTCCTTGGCGGCGGCTTTGGCCGGCGCGTGGACGTGGACTTCGTGCTGCAGGCGGTGGAAATCAGCAAGGCCGCCGGCGTGCCGGTGAAGCTGATCTGGTCGCGTGAAGACGACATGACGCACGACTTCTACCGGCCGGCGAGTTGCCACAAGCTCACCGCCGGGCTCGACGCCTCCGGCAAGCCGGTGGCGCTGAAGTTCGCGCATGCCGGGCCTTCGGTGACCAAGCGGTTGTTCGGCGCGTTCGTCAAGGACGGCGTCGACCCGTTCATGCTCGAAGCGGCGCCCACGCCCTACGACATCCCCAACCAGCTCGGCACGGTGACGATCCACGACACGCCGGTGCCGGTAGGCTACTGGCGCAGCGTGTCGCACGGGGTCAACGCCTTCGCCAACGAGAGCTTCATCGACGAGTGTGCGCATGCGGCAGGGCAGGATCCGCTCGCGTACCGCCGCGCGCTGCTGAAGGAGCCGCGCTACACCCGCGTGCTCAACCTCGTGGCCGAAAAGTCCGGCTGGGGCCGGCCGGCGGCCGGGCGCAAGCAGGGGCTGGCGGTGATGGAGGGCTACGGCACGTACCTGGCGCTGGTCTCCGAGGTCTCGGTCAGCGGCAACGAGGTGCGCGTGCACCGCGTCGTCGTCGTCGCCGACATCGGCTCGATGGTCAACCCCAACATCGTCGAGCAGCAGGTGGAAAGCAGCGTCATCTTTGGCCTGTCCGCAACTTTGTACGACGCTATCACGATCGAAGGCGGCCGCGTGCAGCAGACCAACTTCCACAACTACCGCGTGCCGCGCATGAACGAGGTGCCGAAGATCGAGACGCACCTCATCGCCAACGGCGAGCCGCCGGGAGGCATCGGCGAGCCGGTGACGGCGATGATGGGCCCGTCGATCGCCAACGCCATCTTCGCCGCCACCGGCAAGCGGCTGCGTTCATTGCCGCTGCGGTTGGCGTGACCCTGCCTTGATGCGCACTCGGCGCGTCTACACGGGCCCGCTTCGGCGGGCCCTTGCGTTCATCACCCCGCTTCGGCGGGCCTGTGCGTTGATGAGCCCGCTGCGGCGGGTTCATGTGTTGATGCCCCCGCTGCGGCGGGCCCGTGTGTTGATCACGGCGCTGTGGCTGGGCAGCACGGCCGGCCTCGCAACGGCGCAAGACCACGAACGCGAGGCGCGCTGGCGCACCGAAACGCTGGCCACGCTCGTGGTGGGCGAGGCGGTGGACCTGGTGCAAAAGAGCGGCCACCGGGTGCTGGCGCTGCACACGCCGGCAGTCAGGCCCACGGCGCGTGGTGCGGTGATCATTGCCCACGGCCGCGGCTGGGCGCCGGACTACGAGCTTTATGGCGCCTTGCGCGTCAAGCTGGCCGAGGCGGGCTACACCACGCTGTCGTTGCAGATGCCGGTGCTGCCCGGCACGGCAAAGATCGGTGACTACGTGCCAACCTATCCTGATGCGGCCGAGCGTTTCGAGCTGGCCGCCGCCTGGCTGGCCACGCGCGGCCACCAGCGCATCGCCATCGTTTCACACAGCCTGGGCGCGACGATGGCGAACCACTACCTGGCGCGCGCACCCGCCGGCCCGGTGCGGGCGTGGGCCTTCATCGGCATCATCAACGGCCTCGAAGACATGGTGCGCATCCGCATTCCCGTGCTCGACATCTTCGGCAGCCGCGACTGGGACGTCACGCGCGTGGGCGCCGACGAGCGCCGGCGCCAGATCGAACGCCACGCCCGTTCACGCCAGGTGGTGGTGGCCGGTGCCGAGCATTTCTTCGACGGCCAGCAAGATGCGCTGGTGGCGGAGCTGACGCGCTTTCTCGAAGCGGCCCTGGCGCCGGATTGACTGCAGCACGAGAAGATCGTCGGCGGCACGCCCGGCGCCGGCGCGCCCTTCAGCCCGGGCGTTTGAAGGCCTGGCGTGCGCGCTGCACGCGGCTGTGGATCACGCACTCCTGCGCATGATCATTGACCAACCCTATGGCTTGCATGAAGGCATAGACCGTTGTCGGCCCGACGAACTTCCAGCCGAGTTTTTTCAAGTCTTTCGACAGCCGGGTCGACTCGGCAGACATTGACACCGTCTGCGGCGCCGTCAACGGTGTCTGCGGCTCGTAGCGCCAGATGAACGCGGCCAGCGAACCTTCACGCTGAACCGTGTCAACGGCGCGCGCCGCGTTGTTGATCACGGCTTCGATCTTGCCTCGGTGGCGCACGATGCCCGCATCCTGCTGCAGCCGCGCCACGTCGTGTTCGGTGTAGCGGGCGACGTGGTGAAAGTCGAAGTTTGCAAACGCGGCGCGGAAGTTGCCTCGCTTGGCCAGGATCGTGCGCCAGCTCAAGCCCGACTGAAAACCCTCCAGGCTGATCTTCTCGAACAGGCGTTGGTCTTCAGCGACTGGGAAGCCCCACTCAGCGTCGTGATAGGCGAGGAAATCGGGTGCCGCCGCGCACCAGCGGCAGCGCGCTTTCCCGTCCGGGCTGATGACTGTCGTGTTCATGGCGATCCTGTTCTGCGCTGCGCATCAGGCGCGCGCTGCGGCCACCAGTTTCACACGCCCGCCAGTGGCGCCGGCGCCATCGGCGTCACTGGTTTGGCGTTACTGCCATGGCGTCACTGCTGCGCACCCGCCGCCGCGCTGGTGGGCGCCCAGGGTTCGGGCACCCGGTTCTTGATCGACGGGATGGTGCGCAGGTAGCGGTAGATCGCCTCCAGGTCCTGGTCAGTGAAGTTGTTGTAGACGGGGATCGGCATCGGCGGCAGGATCGCCCGGCCGCGGCTCAGGTGGCGGCAGCGCGTCTCGATCGTCCGCTCGTGCGCGAACTCCTTCCACACCCGCGTGCCGCGCGGGAACTCCCAGGCGTCGGGCCGTGAGGCGTCGATCGTGCTGTCGGGCGGCAGGCACAGCCAGCGCCGCTTGCGCGTGCCGTCAGACCACAGCGGGTACTGAAGTGTGAAAGGCAGGTTCTCGGGGCGCACAGCGGTGGTCGAGCCCGGCAGGTTCCCTTCGCGCAGCCAGACACGCTGCACGCGCAAAGGCCGGTGTCGCGCAGATTTGTGGGTGGGGCGGCCCCAGGCGCCGCGTTGGCTGCTGCGCCGGGTGCTGCGCCTGATCGCCACCGGCCCGGGTGCCTTGTCGATCGACCATTGGCTGGCCCGCCGCCTTGAGCTCACACCGGCGCAGTAACACGTCTTCGGACCTGACCCTCTGCCAGCCCGCGATGCCATGGCCCAACACCCGACGAAAGACCCCGTCATCGATATGCGCCTGTTCAGCTTGTGCGTCCAAAACGCTCGGCACGCGGTAGATACCCCGCCGGAGCCGCGTGGCACGCGCTCTCGAGGCATCCCCCACTTCGCAATCGAACAGAGCAACTCATGACAGCAACGTTCACCTCCCTCGGACTCTCGCTGGCGATGGTCTTCAGTCTCGCGGCCGCAAGCCCCGCGCGGGCCGACGACGATCACGAAGGCGCGCGTTTCGAAGTCACGATCACCAACCTCACGCGGGGCCAGCAGTTCACGCCGATTCTGGTTGCCAGCCACAAGTCGAGCGTGAAACTGTTCGAACTGGGAAAGCCCGCCAGCATCGAACTGGCGATCCTGGCCGAGGAAGGCAACACGGCACCGCTGAAGGCCGCGCTGTTGGCACTGCCCGGCACCGGAGCGGTTGTCAACGGAAACGGCCTGACCAACCCCGGAGCCTCGGTGACGCTGATCGTGGAGGGCCGGCGCGGCTTCGGCCACTTCAGTGTCGCGGCGATGTTGATTCCGACCAATGACG
>JAYUQE010000507.1:0-2764 GCA_043756905.1 Burkholderiales bacterium
CAGATGCGGTGCTGCTGGTAGGCGTGCAGCACCGGCCAGCGCATGCCCTCGGCGCACAGGGTGGGCTCCATGATGATCACGGCCGTTACCGCCACGGCCCCCAGCGCCAGCACCGGGCCAATCACCCACCAGCTCAGCCCGGCGAAGAAGATCACATACAGCCCGGCTGAAAGTATGAGGATGGCGGTGCCCAGGTCGGGCTGCTTGGCCACCAGCGCCACCGGCAACAGCAGCAACGCGCCGGCGACCAGGAAGTCGAGCACCCGCACCGCGCCTTCGCGGCGCTGGAACCACCAGGCCAGCATCAGCGGCACGGCGATCTTCAGCACCTCGGCCGGCTGGATGACGATGCCCACGTTCAGCCAGCGCGTGGCGCCCTTGCGCGTCAGGCCCAGGCCCGGCACCGCGGTGGCTAGCACCAGGGCCACGCCCACCACGTACAGCGGCACGGCCAGGCTCATGAGCCGCTGCGGCGGCACCTGCGCGGCAATGAACAACACGCCCAGGGCCAGCAGCATGTTGCGGCCGTGGTCTGCAAAGCGGCTGCCGTGGTCGTGGCCGGCCGAATACATGGTCAGCAGGCCCAACGCGGCCAGCATGGCGATGGCCAGGGCCAGCGGCCAGTCGAAGCCGGTGAACGCCGGTACCAGGCGCTGCCATGGCGTGGGTTGGTCGAAGTCGTCCTTCATGGCTGCACGCGCGCGGCGGCTACCCGCGCGGGCAATGCCGGCCGGGCGCGGGGCGGTGCCGTGGGCGCGGCGGCCGAAGCGGCCGGTGCCACCGCAGCCGCAGCCGCGATGGCCGGCCCCGGGCCGTGGCCCGGCAACGGAATGTCCACTGCACGGCGCGGTTTGCCCACCGGGGTGACCACGGTGCCGCGGCTCACGCCGGCCAGGTCTTCCTCGCTGGGGTAGTTGCCCAGCAGCAGGTAGTCGAAGACGCGGCGCGCAATCGGCGCGGCCGAATCGCTGCCGAAGCCGGCGTTTTCCACCACCACCGCCAGGGCCACGGTGGGCGCGTCGACAGGCGCCATGGCCACGTACAGGGCATGGTCGCGCTTGATCTCTTCAATCTTGCTGGCCTGGTACTTCTCGTTGGCCTTGATGCCCACCGCCTGCGCCGTGCCGGTCTTGCCGCCGCTCTTGTAGGGCGCGCCGATGAACGACCGCACCGACGTGCCTTCCTGCGTGACGCCATGCATGGCACGCAGGATCAGCGCCACGTGCTCCGGGTCATAGACCACAGGCGCCAGGGCCTGGTTGGCCGGGCGGCGGCGTTCATGGGTGACCACGTCTTCCACCTCGCGCACCAGGTGCGGGCGGTAGCGCAAGCCACCGGCCGCCACGGTGGCCGTGGCCTGGGCCATTTGCAGCATGGTGAAGTTGTTGTAGCCCTGGCCGATGCCCAGTGAAATGGTTTCGCCGGCGTACCACTTCTGCTGCTCGGGCCGCTTGTAGTAGCGCCGCTTCCATTCGGTAGAGGGCAGCAGGCCGGTGACTTCGCCTTCCACGTCGATGCCGGTCTTGCTGCCAAAGCCCATCGGCGAGAGCTGCTCGTGCATCAGGTCAACGCCCATTTCATTGGCCAGCGAGTAGTAGTAGACGTTGCTCGACTTGACGATCGAACGCACCATGTCCACTGGCCCCAGGCCATGGTCGCCGTGGCTGCGAAAGACATGGTTGCCGAAGGAATAGGTGCCGCCGTCGAAGATCACCGTATGGGGTGCGCGCTTGCCGGTGTTCAGCGCGGCCAGGGCCATGAAGGGCTTGAAGGTCGAACCCGGCGGGTACGTGCCACGCAAGGCGCGGTTAAGCAGCGGCTTGTCGATCGATTCATTGAGTTCGCGCCAGCTGTCGCTGTCGATGCCGTCGACGAACAGGTTGGGGTCGAAGGTGGGCTTGCTCACGAAGGCCAGGATCTCGCCATTGCGCGGGTCGATCGCCACCAGCGCGCCACGGCGCTGGCCGAACAGATCTTCGACCAGCCGCTGCAGCCGGATGTCCACGCTCAGCACCAGCGTATTGCCCGGCGTGGCGGCCTGGCTGTCGAGCTTGCGCACGGCGCGCCCGCCGGCGCTGGTTTCCACCTGGTCGTAGCCGGTCACGCCGTGCAGATCGCTTTCGTAGCTCTGCTCCAGGCCCAGCTTGCCGATGTATTCAGTGCCCTTGTAGTTGGCCAGTGTTTCGTCGGGCCAGTCATCCATCGCCTTTTTCTCGGCCTGGTTGATGCGCCCGATGTAGCCCAGCAGGTGGCTGCCGGTTTCACCCAGCGGGTACGAGCGGAACAGCCTGGCCTTCACGTCCACGCCAGGGAAGCGGAAACGCTGCGCCACGAAGCGCGCCACTTCCTCGTCGCTGAGCTTGGTGCGGATAGGCAACGACTCGAAGTTCTTGCTCTCTTCCATCAAGCGGCGAAAGCGGCGCCGGTCGCGCGCGGAAATGTCCACCACGCTGCCCAGTGCATCGATCGTGGCTTCCAGGTTGGCCACCCGGGCAGGCATGATCTCCAGCGTATAGGCCGAATAGTTGGTGGCCAGCACGACGCCGTTGCGGTCGAGAATTTGCCCGCGGTTGGGAACCAGCGGCACCACGGCCGTGCGGTTGGCCTCGGCCTGTTCGGCCAGCTCCTCGTGGCGCAGCACCTGCAACACCACCAGGCGCGCGCCCAGCAGGCCGAAACCCAGCAGCACGAACAACACCGCGGCCAGCAAGCGGGCGCGAAAGCGGTCCAGCTCGCGTTCAAGGTTCTTCAGCTCGGTCACAGC
>JAYUQE010000508.1:0-7349 GCA_043756905.1 Burkholderiales bacterium
CCAAAGGGCGATGGATGCTAGGCGCGAACCAGGGCCTTGGCTGGTGGCCAAGGCCCTGGTTTGCAACGACGCAGACGCGCCCTTTGGCCTCAACCCGAAGGGCCGGGGCCCCATTGGGCACATGCGGGTGTCGCAAGTCGCTTGCGGTGAACCACACCGCGGCGCGCCTCGCTCCTACGCCTGTGCCCAATGGGGCCCCGGCGCAGGGCCCTCCTATTTACGGACAAGTTCTTAATCGCGCGCCTGATTCCGGGATTGACACCGCAGCCGCAACCGCGCAAGAAAGCAGGCTGTGCAGGGGCGGCCAGCGGCCCGGGGCGTGCACTTCATCACGGCACTTCTGGGCACTCGGCCGGCTCGGCCTCGCGGAGGGCCACCCAAGTACGGGGCATCGGCCTAGCATGGTTTCATCGCGCAGATTGATCGCGCCAACCGTTGGGGCCCCACGTGAATCCTGGTCTTGTCAAGCTCACTTTGTTTGCGAGTTGCGCACTGCTGGCCACACACGCGTCAGCCCAGACTTATGCGCCACCGCGCAGCGCGGCTGCCGAAGCCCGCCCGAGCGCACCGAGGACGCTGGCCGCGGCGGCGAATGTCAAAGCCGCGACACTCACGGCTGCCACGACGATCATCGCAGCGGGCAGCGTCATCATCTTGTCTGACGGCATCGTGGCCAACGCCCACGTGGCGCAAATTCAACCGCCTGCCCCCGGCTTCGTTTACGAGCGCTGAGCGGGCGCACGCCAAGGGGTACTAAAAGGCAGTACTAAGGCTTGAAGGACTGCACCGTCTCCCAGGCAACCGCTTGGAGGTGCTGGGTCACGTCAGCCGGCAGGCCCGCGGTGTAGCTGTTGCCGACCGGTGACTGCTTGAACAAGCTCGCCATCACCACGGCCGCGCCCAGGTAAGTGCCCGCCAGGCTCGGGTGGCGCTTGTCGGGCGCGTACAAATTGATGTCGGGACGCTTGGCAACAGACGCAGCAAAGGCTGGCCCGGCCGGCACCACGCGCATCTGGTTGGCGCGCCCCGCCTTGATGTACTCCGCCGCCAACTGCTCGGTCATCTGCGGCTGGTCCTGATAGGCCCAGCTCAGGAACAGGGCGGGCTGCGCACCGGCTTGACGCACGGCGGCGGCATGGGCCTTGGCCGTGTCGTGAAAGGCCTGCTGCAACTTGGGGTGGATCGGGCACTGGCTGCAATCCATCATCAACACCATGTCGTAGGCGCGATCGAATTGATTGAAGGCCACGTCATTGGTGGGCGTGAAGCTGTAGCGCAGCATCCCTGTGCCTGGCTTGAAATGCGACGCCACGTCGTGCCAGTCGAGCCCGGCACCGCTGATGGCCACCGACGTCTGGCGGATGCCGCGCACGCCGGCGGCGTTGAGCAGGCCGCCCAAGTGCCCGTGCATGCTGTTGTTGAAGTAAAAGAAGCTGTTGCCCACCCAAAGCATGGAGGCTGGCGTCTCACCCTGCCAGCGCGGTGCCGTGGGCGTTGTGCTGCATGCCGCCAACGCTGCAGCCGCTGTGGCGACGGCCAGCAGACGCGACAAGCGCGCTGCGGCCAGTTGATTCAACTTCTTCATTCGAGATGCTCTCCGGTGATGGGCCTCATGACACGTCGATACGGTCGTGCCGCGGCCTCGGCAGTCTAGCGATGATTGGTGCCGAATGTCGTTTTCGTGCTCGCAACGGTTGCAGACCCGCTCGAAAGGACGACGAGTCTCTGCTTGAGCTGCCAGCTCACCAGCCGCAGCTCGCCGGACGCGGCACGGCCTAACGTGACCAAGGCAACCGGGTAGTCGCCATCTGGCCGCAGGAGGGTCGTCAGCCGGATCTGCGTGAACTGCGTGAACTGCTCGAGGCCAGTCTTCGAGGCAAGCACCGTGCGCGCGGCGCCGCAACGCCGTTGCGGCCTGTGAAGCAACTACCCGATGTGCCCGACCATGGCCTCGGTCATTGAAGCCGTGTTGCCCTGCCCGCGGATGTCGCCGGTGCGCGCCTTGGGGTCGGCCAGCGTGTGGTCCATGGCTTTGGACATGGCCGCTGCAGCCGCCACCGCCGCCGGCTGCGCGCGGCTGTGGCCCAGCCATGCGAGCAACATTCGCGTGCTCTCGATCATGGCGTAGGGGTTGGCGATGCCAAGCCCGGCGATGTCGGGCGCCGAGCCATGCGTGGCCTGCGCCATGGCGATGTCGCCGTCACCGATGCACAGCCCCGGCGCCATGCCCAGGCCGCCGACCAAACCGGCGGCTTCGTCGGACAGGATGTCGCCGAACATGTTGGTGGTGACCACCACGTCGAAGCTTTGCGGGTCGCGCACCAGGCGCATGGCGAAGGTGTCGACGATGACGTCGTCGACACGCACATCGGGGAAGTCCAAGGCCACACGCTGGCACTCTTCGACAAACATGCCGCAGCCGAGCTTGAAGACGGTGTCCTTGTGCACGTAAGTCAAATGTTTGCGCCGCTGGCGCGCCAGCTCGAAGGCCGCACGCGCCACCCGACGGCTGCCGGTGCGGGTGATGACGCGCACCGACAGCGTAATTTCATCGGTGGGGCGGAACTCGCCCGAGCCCAGCAGCATGTTGCGGTCGGGCTGAAAACCTTCGTTGTTCTCGCGCACGATGATGAGGTCGATGTCCTCGTGCAGGCAGCCGATGTCGGGGTAAGACCGCGTCGGTCGAACGTTGGCAAACAGGTTGAACTGCTTGCGCAGGATCGGGTGCGGGTTGATGGCGTTTGGGCCCTTGGGGTAGGCGCGGTGGCCGATGGGGCCGAGGATCCAGCCGTCCAGCGTGTGCAGCGCGTCCAGCGTGCTCGGCGGCAGCGTGTGGTTGTGGCTGTCGAGCGCGCTGCGGCCAATCGGCAACGGCACCCATTCAATTGCCAGGCCATGGGCAGTGGCGGCAGCGCGCGCCACGCGCACGGCAGCGGGAACAATCTCCAGGCCGATGTCGTCGCCGTTGAGGATGCCGATGCGCAGCGCCGCTGGTGCGGGGGTGGCGGCACTCATTCGTCAAGCCTGATGTTCTTGGCCTTGGCCAGCTTGGTCCAGCGCTCGATGTCGCCGCGGATGTACTGGGCGAACTGATCCGGCGTCATCGGCATCGGCTCAACGGCTTCCACCGCCAGCTTGTCTTTCAAGTCGGGGTCTTTCAGCACCGCCACCTGCGTCTCGTTGAGCCGCACCACGACGTTGGCGGGCATGCCGGCGGGCCCCACCGTGCCGTACCACTGCATGGCGTCGAAACCCTTGAAGCCCAACTCTTCCAGCGTGGGCACGTCCTTGATCTGCGGGCTGCGCGCGCGGCCTGTGACCGCCAGCGCACGCACGCGGCCCGAGCGGATGTGCGGCAAGGCCGCCGCCAGCCCCGGGAACATGGCTTGCGTTTGTGCGCCCAGCAAGTCGGTGAAGGCGGGCGCGATGCCGCGGTAGGGGATGTGCAGCATGAAGCCGCCGAACTCCTGCTTGAGCAGCTCCATCGTCAGGTGCGTCAGCGAGCCCGGCCCGGCTGAACCGTAGTTGACGCGCCCCGGGTTCTTACCCACGTAGTCAACAAAGTCGGCCAGCGTCTTCACCGGCAAGGCTGCGTTGACCACCAGCACGTTGGGCGTGCCACCAATCATGCCGATGGGTGTGAAGTCCTTGATGGCGTCATACGGCACGGTGCGCGTGGCCGGCGTGGTGCCATGGGTGGCGACATAACCTTGCAGCAAGGTGTAGCCGTCGGGGGCGGCGCGTGCGGTGGTCTGGCAGGCGATGACGCCGCCGCCGCCGCTGATGTTTTCGACGATGAAGTTCTGCCCGAGCACCTTGCCCCAGCGTTCAGTGACAACGCGGGCAATCATGTCGTTACCGCCACCGGCGGCCACCGGGCAGATGTAGCGGATGGGCTTGTTGGGATAGGTCTGTGCGCTGGCCGTGCTGGCGAGCCAGAGTGCAGGCGTGGCTTGCAAAAGGGTGCGGCGTTTCATGGAGCCTCTCTGTGAGGGCAGCATGGTGCCACGGTCCGGCCGGGCGCAGACTCCAGGGTTCGCGCCACGCTGCCGCCATAGGCCCAGGTGGCGCCATAGTCGGTTGAGCAAGACCAGCCCAGGTGCGTGGCACCCTTCTTGGTGATGCGCGTGGTCGGGGTGAACTGGATGGCGCTTTGGTCCGCGCCGTCGTTGTAGGTCACGGTCAGTGTGGCGGCGTTGCCGACGCGGTTGATAGCGAAGGAGGTCTCTGACCGCTGGCCGCTGCTCTCTTTGCCGGTCACCGAAACCGGCTTCAGTGCGCAGCCGCACAGCAGCAGCGCCGCAACGGCACCACCCAGACGCGGTGGCAAACGATCGCTTTCATGGGCGCTCCCTTCGGCGCTCCCTATGGCGTTCACTTACGTGCCGGCTTGCGCTTGCCGGGCTTCGCAACAACCTTGTCAGTTCTGGTCAGTTTGGTGCTGGCCATGAACTGCTGCGCCGACAGCTCCAGCGCCGGCACAGACTGCAACTGCTTGGCCAGTTCCAACGTCTTCTTGTTCGACTGTTCAAGCATCTGCGAAAACTCCCGCACGCCTGCGGCCAAACCCGTGGCCACGGCCTTGGCAGCATCGGCCTCGGCAACGCCCCCGGCCTTGTCAGCGTGTTCATTCTGCAAGGTGATCAGTTCGCGCACCACGGTGCCCATCATGAACTGCTCGAGCACGTCGATCGGTGGGCACATGAAGCACGGGTCGGGGCGCGGCAGGAAGAAGCGCTCGCGCCAGATCGGCGTGAACCGGTCGTGTAGCCAGGTGCGCACCGTGCATTGGCCGGCCATGCGCCCGATGGCGTCGAGCGCAAAGCCACCGAGCACCCAGACGGGCAAGCGCGCGTCCAGCTTTTCAACCAGCGGGTACAGGAAGACGATGCGCCAGGTGGCGCGGAAGAAGAGCTGGTCTTGGCGCGCAGGCGCGTTCAGCCAGAGTGCCACGTTGCGAAAGTAGTTCTTGATCTTGTCGTACTCGGCGCGCCCGGCCGCCGAGTAGAGAAAACCTTGCGCCTTGGCGCTGCCCGGCGACACGGGGTCAACCTGGTCTTCGCCCACACCGGTGGGCCGCCCGATCAGGTTGACGTCGAACCAGTGGTGCCAGGTCGAGTCCACCGCCACGCGACCAACGCCGCTGGCATGGCCGTTGTACGCACCGATCACGCCAATGCGCTTGCTGTTGCAGGCGCCCTTGTTGGTGTCTTGTGCGGCCACTCGCGCCGAGACCTGTGCCGTGGCCACCACATGGGCTTTTTCGCGCAGGCCCGAGCCATCGGTACGGGGTGGGAATTCCGGCTTGCTGGCATAGCCGGGAAAGGTGAAGGTGTTGGTCAACGACACCGGCTCGATCACCTCGCCCTCGTGCGGGTGGTCAGGCAGCACGTTGATGATGCCGCGCGTGCCGCACAGCAGCGGGTGCGGCGCCGAGCGGTCCCAGAACACGGCGTAGCTCGGCAGCGCAAACATGGTGGGCTCGATCGGCATCGGCTGGTCGTCCGACTCGTCGCTGAACTGGTAGATGCCATCGCTGCCCGGCAACAGCGTGTCATGCCGGTTCGCGCCGGTGTTCGACGGCACTCCTTGTGCCACCGTCCAGCGGCGCATCGCCCGCACGCGCGGAATGCGCGCGCACAAGCTTGCGCCCAGGTCAGCATGGTCACCTGTGGCGAAGACACCGCCCTGGCGCTCATCCATCCAGCGCGCCACGATCGCCAGCTCGGCGTCGCTCAGGCGCTGCGCATCGCTTTCGTTGTTGCGCGCGCCAAAGAACCACACCTGATCGTAGGCGTTGATGTCAAACCCGGCCTGGGTGAAGCGAAAGGCTTCGACATCGGCCGCGCCAAGCGGGTCGGTCTGCCGGTGCGCCTTGGTGATGTCGAACTTGACCCAGGGTTCGGGGTTGTTCGTCAACGCATCCACCACCGCCGACAGGCTGAAGTACAGGCGGCCGTAGGTGATGTTCAGGAAGTTGCCGGGATAGCCGTCGGCCACCATCAGGATCTTGATGCGCACCGGCGGTGGAAAGTACTTCAGTTGCAACTCGCCACGGTGGATGGCGGTGAAGCGTGCGGCGTTGAAGTCGAACTCGGTGGCGAAGTCTTTGCGGTCCATCATGGGTTACCTCGGTGATGCAACCGTGCAGGTTGCGTCACCGGGTTTTAACTTCAGCGTGCATGCCAAGCATCACCAACTTCGATGACGCGGCGCCACGCTGAACGCGGCGCACCAGCGCGGGCTTCACAGCCGGCGCTGGTGGCTTGGAGGTGTGCCGCTGCTGCGGCTTGTGCGCTGGCGTTGCCGCGCCAGCCAAGTGCCTGGGGCGGCAGGCGCTCAAGCGCCAGTCAGCCCGCTCAGCCTTGCGCGCCCGCTTGCGGGCGGCGACGCCGCGCCACAAAGGCCATGGCACCCAGGCCGGCCAACATCATCATGTAGGTCTCGGGCTCGGGCACAGCGGTGACGCCGATCACCATGTCGTCGTAGTCCAGGTCGTGAGCCGCGCCGCTGTCGCTGAAGCCCAGCACATAGTCGTAGCCGCTATTGCCGCCGTTGAAGATGGCAAACGTGGGTTCGCTGTTGCCGGCGAAGCCGTTGTAAACGAGCGTGCCGTTCAAGCTTGATGTGAAGTAGAAATCAAGCAGCCCGTTTGCCGCCTGCAGCGACGTTGTGCCCACGGCCGAGGCCGTGGTGATGGTCTGGCTCGATCCGCCCAGGTTGAAGAAAGTGTTGGTTGCGGCGGCCTCGCGGCCCAGGTACGTGTACCTCACGGCACCCGGGGGGTTCACCGCGGACAGTGAGCCAATGAAGCCATTGACGGCACTGAAGCCGGGAACCACCACGTCGAACGTGGCACCGGGCAGGCCGGGCGTGATGCCGGTGTTGCCGCCTGGGGCCGGGGTGGCCACGATTGAAAGGGCCGATGCCGAAGCGGCCAGCGAGGCCAGTGCCAGTGCAGAGATCAAGCGTTTCATCAGGTACTCCCTAAGGACAAGTTGAGCGGGTTGCTGTCATTCACACAGAGCGGCCTTGTTGCCGCGTCAGATTGAAGGTTAGGTTTTCAGCCCCGCGCACACATCCCCGCGTTCACGGGTTCGACCCGGGCGCGGCGTTGCATACGACACGGAATGCGGCAGTCGCCGCCGCCGCCGCGCGGCAATGCCTTGATGCGGCCGCTGTTGCGACCAGCGAGCCACGCTTCACTGCCGCGGTGCGGCGCGAATTCATGCACGCAAACTCAGGCGCTGCCGCCTGTCTAGGCAAGCGCAAGCTGGTGCCGGATCGCAGGCGCGGTCTGGGTCGCCATCGAGCAGCGCGGCACGCGGCCGCGCATCAAGCGCGGCGTT
>JAYUQE010000509.1:0-2760 GCA_043756905.1 Burkholderiales bacterium
CAGGTCGAGGACCACCGGCGCGTCGAAGTCGGGGAGCGCGCCACCGCTGTGCGACGCCCAGCCGCCTTCGGTCTCGAGCGAATCCCAATCGGCCTCGACCGCGGGCTCGTCGGCGGCGTCGGCGGCGTCGGCGGCAGGGTGGCCATCGAGCGCTTCGAGCATGACGTTGGAATCGAGCGCCAGCGTGAGCGTGGCTTCGAGTTGCGCCTGCGGCATGGCCAGCAGCTTGAGCGCCTGCTGCAGCTGCGGCGTCAGTGAGAGCTGCTGTCCGAGTCGCAGCTGGAGCGCGGGTCGCATCATTAGTGTTTGGGCGGGGAGAGGGCCGAGACATCGGCCCTCCCACGAGACCTTTATAGACGAAAGTCCTGCCCGAGGTACACCTCGCGCACGCGCTGGTCGGCAAGCACCGCCGCGGGGGGGCCCTGGGCGATGACCTTGCCGGCGCTGATGATGTAGGCGCGCGAGCAGATGCCCAGGGTCTCGCGCACGTTGTGGTCGGTGATCAGCACGCCGATGCCGCGCGCACGCAGGAAACCGATGATGCGCTGGATCTCCAGCACGGCGATCGGGTCGACGCCGGCAAAGGGCTCGTCGAGCAAGATGAAACGCGGCTGCGTGGCCAGCGCGCGCGCGATCTCCACGCGCCGGCGCTCGCCGCCTGAAAGCGCCGGGGCCGGCGAGTCGCGCAACTTCTCAATGCTCAGATCGTGCAACAGGCCGTCGAGCAACTCCTGCATGCGCGCGGGCTTGAAGGCGCGGCCATCCGCGTCGAGTTGCAGTTCGAGCACGGCGCGGATGTTCTCTTGCACATTCAGCTTGCGAAAGATCGAGGCTTCTTGCGGCAGGTACGACAGCCCCAGGCGCGAGCGCACATGGATGGGCAGGTGCTGCAGCGGCTGGCCGTCCATCTCGATCACCCCGGCATCGGCCCGCACCAAGCCCACCACCATGTAGAAGGTGGTGGTCTTGCCCGCGCCGTTGGGTCCCAGCAGGCCCACCACCTCGCCGGCGGCCACGGCCAGGTGAATGTCCTTCACCACCATGCGCGAACCGTAGCTCTTTTGCAGGCCCTGGGCCTGCAGGCGGCTTGACGTCAGGCCCGGCGCCGGGTGTCCACTTGATTGGCCGGTTAGAGCGGTGACCTCGGCGGCGGCCTGCCTCAACGCGGCTCCCCGAGCGCGCGGGTGGCTTTCAGTGGCGGGGCACTGGCGGGCGGCGCGGCGGCCGCGGGGGTTTCAGCGCGCGGGCCCAGCACGGCGCGCACGCGCCCGCTCGGGTTGCCGGCGGTGGGCGTGCCGCCTTGCACGGTGAACTGTTCGCCGGCGCTGTTCCAGGTGATCTGCGTGCCCAGGATTTCATCGACCACGCTGCCCGCGCGCAGCCGGCGCACGCTGGCGTTGCCCAAGAAGCGCAGGGTCTCGCTGCGGGCGTCGTATTCGATGCGGTCGGCCAGGCCTTCCAGGGTTTCATCGACACCGTCGCGCTTTTGCCTGAAGCTGGCCGGCTTGCCCGCCGCGCCGGTGGCCACCGCGGCGCGAAAGCCGTCGGCCAGCTCGCGCACTTCAATGCGCTCGGCGCGAATCTGCAGCGTGCCCTGGGCGATGACGACGTTGCCGTTGAACACCACCACCTGGCGCGCCAAGTCCACGATGCCGGGCTTGTCGGCCTCCACCGACATGGGTTTGCTGCGGTCAGCCTTCTCGGCCGCCACGCTGCCCGCCACCAGCAGCGCCAGGGCGGCGGCCAGGTGCCGCAGGCAGCGGGGAAACCAGCTTGCGCGGCGCGGCATGCTCAGGCGCGCTTGCGCATTTGCTGCACCAGGAAGTCCACCACTTGCAAGGCGCCTTCGTTGCTGCCGGCCAGGCTGGCCGAGGTGACGAAGCGGCCTTGCACGCCCAACGTGGGCACGCTGTCGATGCGGTAGGCGTCGGCCAGTTGCTTGGATTGGCGCGAGCGCGTTTGCACGGTGAAGGACTTGAAGGCTTCGGCGAACTTCGGCCCGTCAACGCCATTGGCGGCCATGAAGGCCACGATGTCGGCTTCCTTGTCGAGCCGCAGCTTCTGGCCGTGCAGGGCGTTGAACACCTTGCGGTGCATGGCGCCCACCTGGCCCAATGCTTCGAGCGCAAAGTAGATGCGGCCATGGGTCTCGTGGATCGCGCCAAAGGCCACCGGCGAGCGGCGCAGCACCACATCGGGCGGCAACTGCTTGGCCCAGGCTTCCAGCGTGGGTTCCAGTGCATGGCAGTGCGGGCAGCCGTACCAGAAGAATTCCACCACCTCCACCTTGCCGTCAGCGGCCTGCACCGCCGCGGGTTGCTGTAGCCGCGTGTAGTGCTTGCCTTCGACTGGCCCGCCCTGGGCCCGGGCCGGCTGGCCTGACACCAGCGTGCAGCCGGCAGCGGCCAGGCTCAATGAAAAATCGCGTCGCTTCATGTTCATCACTTCAGCTCACCTCAACGTTGTACATGCACCAGTGCGGCGTCCACACCGCCGGCCAGCAGTTTGTCGCGCAGCACCTCGGCACCTTCCTTGTTCTCGAACGGGCCGATGCGCACGCGAAACATCGTGCGGCCGGACTGTTCACGCTCGGTGACCTTGGCGCGCACATCCATCAGGGCCAGGCGTGCGCGTTGGGCTTCGGCATCTTCTTCGCGCACATACGCACCGGCCTGCACGAAGTAGAACAACGCATTGGCCGCCGCGGCCGTGGACTTGGGCGGCGCCGCCGTGGCTTGCGCCGTGCTGCCCGGCACGCTC
>JAYUQE010000510.1:0-7349 GCA_043756905.1 Burkholderiales bacterium
CATCGACCTGGCGCCCGCAATCAACGCCGAGCCCGGCGCCGGTGAAGTGATCAGCCTGCCGCAGCACGATGGCAGCGTGATGCGCCTGCGCAAGCTGCATGCCGACTACGACCCCACGGACCGGCTCAATGCCATGCACCACGTTCAGGTGCTGCAAGCGCGCGGCGAGGTGGTCACCGGTTTGATCTATGTCGACCCGCAGGCGCTAGACCTGCACGCCGCCATGAACACCGTGGCCGCGCCCTTGAACGCGCTGCGTGAAGCGGCGTTGTGCCCGGGCGGGGCGGTGCTGGAGAAGATCAACGCCAGCTTGCGCTGAGCGCGGTGGCGCGGAGTCGAACTGTGACGCAGGGCGGAACGGGGCGTGACCGGATGGTGTGTGGTGTGTGGTGTCTGATACGTGATGCTTGATGCTTGATGTAAGATGCGCCGCGCTCCCGCAACACTTAACCCCGCGCACCATGCGAACCACCCTTGCCATAGATGACGATGTGCTGGCTGCGGCCAAGCACCTGGCCGAGCGTCAACGTAAGAGCCTGGGCGAGGTGATCTCTGTGTTGGCCAGGCAGGGTTTGAGTCGCTCGGGCAAGGCCGCCGCGGTGCGCAACGGCATCGCGCTGCTGCCGCAACGCAAGGGCGCGCCGCCGGTGACGTTGGAGATCGTGAACCAACTGCGCGACGAGCAGCCGTGAGCGTGTTCTTGTTGGACGCCAATGTGCTCATCGCCCTGGTTGACCCTGCCCATGTTCAACATGACCTGGCCCACGAATGGTTTGGCCGCGTCGGCAAGCAGGGCTTCGCCACCTGCCCGTTCACCGAAAACGCCTTGCTGCGAATTGTTGGCCACCCGAAATATCCCAACTCACCCGGCACGCCTGCTGCGGTGATGCCCGCACTGGTGGCCCTGCGCGCCCTGCCGGGCCATCACTTCTGGGCCGACACCATCAGCCTGGCAGATGGCGAGCGCATTGATGCGTCGCGACTATCGAGCCACACTCAGGTGACTGATACCTACCTGTTGGCGTTGGCGCGGGCCCATGGCGGGCGCCTGGCCAGCCTGGATCGCAAACTGGTGGTGGACGCCGTGGTGGGTGGCGCGAAAGCGTTGGAGCTGATTTAGCCAGCGAGCGGCGCCGAACGCCGTGCGGCTCTGGGCCCCGCCGCAACGGGCCAGGCGGTGATCACGCCGGCCTGCGCAACCGGGACACGAACAGCCACGTTGCCAAAAAGCCGATCAACACAAACAGCGCCAGGCTCCAGAATTCATAGGGCAGGCCCAGCAGGTTCACCGCCGCGTCGGCACAACTGGCGCGCGGCTCGAACACTTCGGGCAGCAAGCCATCGAGCCCCAGGCCGTTGATGATCTTGTCGGCCAAGGTTTGATTGCACGACGCGGTGGCCGCCGCCACGAAGTGCTGCCACAACGCCGCGGCCATGCCGGCGCTGGCCAAGACACCCACTGTCAGCGCGGTGGCCCAGGTGGCCGCGGCGCCGCGCCAAAAGATGCCCAACACCGCCACCAAGGCAATGGCCGTGAAGATCAGCCGTTGCAGCACGCACCAGGGGCAGGGCTGCATGTCGTAGACATGTTGCGACACCAGGGCCAGCGCCACGGCGCCCAGGCTGATGGCCGCCACCAGGAGCCACAAGCGACGCACCGGCACGTTGCGCAGCATCAACGCACTTCAGCGATGAGTTCGATTTCCACGCAGGCGCCGAACGGAATCTGTGCCACGCCAAAGGCGCTGCGCGCATGCGCGCCGGCGTCGCCAAAAACCTCGGCCAAGAGCTGCGAGCAGCCGTTGGTGACCAGGTGCTGTTCGGTGAAGGTGGGTGTGCTGTTCACCAGGCTCATCACCTTGACGATGCGTGCCACGTTGTTCAAATCGCCCACCGCAGCTTGCAGCGTGCCCATCAAATCAATGGCCACCGCGCGTGCAGCGGCCTTGCCGTCTTCGGTGCCCATGGTTAGCCCGAGTTGGCCAACCCAGGGCTTGCCGTCGCGCCGGGCAATGTGGCCGGAGAGAAAGACCAGTTTGCCGCTGCGCACAAAGGGCACATAGGCTGCGGCAGGGGTGGAAACCGGGGGCAGGGTGATGCCCAGTGCAGTGAGTTTGGCGGTGATGGACATGGTGGTTCGGGCTCGGCGGTTAGGCGGCGATTGGCCAGTGAACGCAGGCTGATCGCGCTGTGTGGGCGTGGCCGCAGCAGCGGCCACAAGGGTGCGCGGCATCCTACACTGCACCGATGCAAAGGGTCTTGCGCAGCGGCCTGTTCATCGCGGGTCTGGCCGGGGCCTGGTTGGGCGGCGTGGCCGTGCAGATGCAGCAGCGCGCGCTGTGGCCCGTCGCGGTGTACATCGGCCTGTGCATGCTGGGGTTAGCGCTGCTGGGCCTGGCGTTGGCGCGCCTGCCCATGCCCTTGCCCTTGCCACTGGCCGCGCGCCGCTGCGGCTGGTGGCTGGCGCTGGCCCTGTTGGCCTTTGGCAGCACCGGCTGGCGCGCCGATGCGCGGCTGGCTCAGCATTTGAGTGCCGAGCTGGAAGGCCAGGATCTGGTGCTCACCGGCGTGGTGGCGCAAATGCCCGCGCACGGCCCGCAAGGCAGCCGCTTTGAGTTTGAAGTGGAGCAGGCACTGCGCGCCGGGCAGCCGGTGCGCGTGCCTGAGCGCATTTCCTTGGGCTGGTTTCGAGGCTTTGATGGCGAGGCCTTGCTCGCCGGCCCCGAACTTGAACTGCGCGCCGGGCAGCGCTGGAGGTTAACGGTTCGATTGCGCCAACCGCACGGCCTGTTCAACCCGCATGGTTTTGACCTGGAGCTGTGGCTGTTCGAGCGTCAATTGGGTGCCACCGGCACCGTGCGCGCCACGCAGGGCGCCGAGATGGCCTTGCTGGACAGTGATGTGGCGCACCCCGTTGAGCGCTTGCGCCAGCGCATCCGCGACGCCATCGAGCTGCATGTGAAAGACCCGTCACTCGCCGGCGTGCTGGCCGCCCTGGCCGTGGGCGACCAGGCCGCCATCGAGCGCGCGGATTGGGACTTGTTCCGGGCCACCGGCGTTGCGCACTTGATGAGCATCAGCGGCCTGCACATCACCATGTTTGCCTGGCTGGCGGCAGCCCTGATCGGGCGCTTGTGGCGCTTCAGCCCGCGCGCCATGTTGGCCGTGCCCACGCCGCAAGCGGCGCGCGTGGGCGGCGTGCTGGCCGCGGCGGCGTATGCCTTGCTCGCCGGCTGGGGCGTGCCGGCGCAGCGCACGGTGTGGATGCTGGCCACCGTGGCCTTGCTGCGCAGCCAAGGCAGCCGCTGGCCACCGGTGCTGGGGTTGCTGGCTGCGGCCGTGGTGGTCATCGCCATTGACCCCTGGGCGCTGTTGCAGCCCGGCTTCTGGCTCAGCTTTGCCGCCGTGGGCTTGCTGCAGGCGGCGGACCATGCAGCGCCTGCGCAGGGGGCGGTTAGCCGCTGGCAGCGCCTGCGCCGCGGGCTGCGCGCCGGCCTGCGCACCCAGCTCATTGCCAGCGTGGGCCTGGCGCCGCTCAGCCTGGTGTTCTTTCATCAAATTTCCTTGATCGGTTTTGTGGCCAACCTGGTGGCCATTCCCGTGGTCACCTTGCTCATCACGCCGCTCACCTTGCTGGGCACCTTGCTGCCGCCCTTGTGGGCCCTGGCGGCGCTGGCCACCAAAGGCTTGACGCTGCTGCTGGCCACGCTGGCCAATGTGCCCTGGGCCATGTGGGCGGTGCCCGCGGCGCCGGCCTGGGGCGTGGCCTGTGGGCTGCTGGGCGGTGCGCTGCTGGTGCTGCCCTTGCCGCGCCACCTGCGCCTGGCCGGCGCGTTGTTGCTGCTGCCCTTGCTGGCGCCGCATGTGCCGCGGCCTGAAGCGGGCCAGGTTGAAGTGGTGGCGGTGGACATCGGCCAGGGCACGGCGGTGTTGGTGCGCACGCGCGAACACCTGCTGGTGTACGACAGCGGGCCGCGCAGTTCGCCGCAAAGCGATGCCGGCTCGCGCGTGTTGCTGCCGCTGCTGCAAGCGCGAGGCGAGCGGCGCATTGATCTGCTCATGCTCAGCCACCGCGACAGCGACCACACGGGCGGCGCCGCGGCGCTGCTGGCGCACGGTGGTGTGCAGGCCATGACCAGTTCGCTCGAACCTGGCCACCCGCTGCTGGCCACCGTTGCGCCGCACAGGCGCTGTGACGCCGGGCAAGCCTGGGAATGGGACGGCGTGCGCTTCGAGTTGCTGCACCCACTCGCCGAAGAACACCGGCTGGATGCCAAGCCCAACACCTTGTCATGCGTGCTGCGCATCCAGCCGCAAGCCGGCCCCAGCGTGCTGCTCACCGGCGACCTGGAAGCGGCGCAGGAACTGGCCCTGGTGCAGCGCCTGGGTGCGGCTTTGAAAAGCGATGTGCTGCTGGTGCCGCACCATGGCAGCAAGACATCATCGACCGCGGAATTTCTGGATGCCGTCGAGCCGCACACGGCCTTGGTGCAAGCCGCCTACCGCAGCCGCTACGGCCACCCAGCACCCGAGGTGATGGCGCGCTATGCGCAGCGAAGCATCAGCGTGCAGCGCAGCGATGCTTGCGGCGCCTGGGCGCAGTGGGGTGCGCAGCCGGCCCAGTGCGAGCGTGAACGCGCTCGGCGGTATTGGCACCACCGCTGAACGCCATCGGTGCGGGAGCGCAGCGCGACCTGCCTGCGACCACGGCGCGCGTGCCGCCGGCAGGGTTGCTTCGGGTTACCCACAATATGCTGATCAACGAGGCGCTGGAAATTCCCCTGGCCAAGGCGGAGCCGGCCTGGAAGAAGGTGTATGCCCAGGTGGTGGGCCTGGTTCGCACCCATCGCCGCCACACCATGTGGTGTATTTCGCCACTGATGCGGTGAAGGCGCCCAAGCCCGGGCAGTCGATCGTGGTCGACCTGGTCAATGTTATGCCGGCCAAGTGAGCGTTGAGGCTGCAAGCGTTAACACCTTTCAATCGTTAAGGAACCCATCATGACCCTGGACCCGGCCATCGCCGACGTGGAACGCCGCTTGAAGGAGAGCGGCATACCCGGCCTGTACAGCGGCAGCGGCCCTGACATCGGCGTGGGCGTGCATGACCGGGCCGAAGGCACGGTTGATTCAACGTTGCGCGTGCTCGACGTGTGCACCAACACGGTGGCGCTGGCCTTTCACTTCGTCTCGAACCGACCCACGTTCTCGGCCATCTTCGAGCAGGGCGTTGACCCGGTGCAGGTGCAGGCCGAGCGCCGCGCGGCGATCATCGACACCATCGAGCGGCAAGTCTTGCCGCGCCCGCTGGCCCCGGCGCCGCGCGGGGCGGTGCGGGCCAGGGCTGACCTGGCAGCGCGCGCATGAACCAAGGCGCGGTGCTGATGACGCAGCGGCTGCGGGCCTTGGCGACCAGCGCGCCGCCGGGCGCCGCAACTTCACACCCCTTGAGCGCGGCCAGCGGCCTGGTATGCCACGGCGGGCGCGCTTATGTGGTGGCTGATGACGAGCAGCACCTGGCCGTGTTCAGCGATGCCACCACGCCGGGCCAGCGCTTTCGGCTGTTGCCGGGTAGTTTGCCGGCCGCGGCGGCGGCGCGTAAGCGGCGCAAAGCCGATCTGGAAAGCCTGCTGTTGTTGCCGCCTGTGCCGGGCCAGGCCAAGCGGCGTTTGCTTGCCCTGGGCTCGGGCGCGTTGCCGCAGCGCAGCGTGGGTGCGGTCATCACGCTGGGTGTTGCGGGCCTGCCGCTGGCGGCAGTGCAGCGCCTTGACCTGGCAGCCCTGCACGAACCGCTGCGCCAGCGCCTGGGGCCCGTCAACCTGGAAGGCGCGTTGCTGGTCGGGCCGCGGCTGTTGCTGCTCAATCGCGGTGCGGCGGGTGGTGCAGGCAATGTCGTGCTGCGCTACGCGCTGCGCGACCTGGCCGATGTGCTGGCGGGCACGCGCAGTGCTGTGCCGCCGCGCGCCGTGCAAGTTTGTGACCTCGGCCGTCTGGATGGTGTGCCATTGGGCTTCACCGATGGCGCGGCACTGCCGGGGGGTGGTTTTCTGTTCAGCGCAGCGGCTGAAGACGCCGCCAACAGCGTGGCCGACGGGCCGTGCAGCGGCAGCGTGGTGGGCTGTTGCAACGCCGCCGGCCGGGTGTTGTGGACGCGCGTGCTGGATGTGCGCGCCAAGGTCGAAGGCCTGGCCGTGCGCGCCGGGCGCAGCGGCATCGCCTTGTGCCTGGTGACCGATGCTGACGACCCGCAGCAAGCCGCGTCGATGCTGCTGGCCTGGCTTTGATGCACTACAACTGCGGCGGTAGCACCGCGGCCAAAGGCACGACTGTCACGTTCGGCGCCAGCGCGTAGCGGCGCGTGCCGGGGTAGACGACGTACAGCGCGTCCAGCGCCAGGTCGCTCAGCGCAATGCGCATCGATGGCGTGAGCACCGGGGCATCTGCGCGTTTGAATTCGACGCCGATGCGCCGGCCATCTTTGAACATCAGCAAGTCGAGTTCGGCGCCGGCGTGGGTGGCCCAGAAGTAGGCTTCATCGGGGCGGGCGATGCGCAGCACCTGGTCGAGCGCAAAGCCTTCCCAGGAGGCGCCGCACTTGGGGTGGCGCGCCAGGGCGGCGGGGTCGGCCATGCCCAGCAGTTCGTGCAGCAGGCCGCTGTCGCGCAGGTAGATCTTGGGTGCCTTCACCTGCCGCTTGCCCAGGTTGGCAAACCAGGGTTGCAGTTGGCGCACCAGGTAGGCTTGCGTGAGCCAGTCGAGGTAGCGGCGCACGGTGCTTTCGTTCACGCCGAGCGAGCGCGCCGGGTCAGCCGCGTTCCAGGTTTGGCCGTGAAAGTGCGCCAGCATGGACCAGAAACGGTGGATGGCGGGCGCGGGCACGTTCATGCCCAGTTGCGGCAGGTCGCGTTCCACCACCGTGCGGATGAACTCGCGCCGCCAGGTGCGGCTGTCAGCCTGCGTGGCGGCGGTGAAGGAGCGTGGAAAGCCGCCGCGCCACCACAGTGCAGCAGCGGAATCGGCGCCGGTTTCATCAAGCGTGAAGCCCGAGGTTTCGATGACCTCGATGCGCCCGGCCAGCGATTCGCTGCTTTGCCGCAGCAGGGCAGGCGAGGCGCTGCCCAGCAGCAGGAAGCGCGCGCCGTTGGTGGGGCGGTCGATCAGCACGCGCAGCACGGTGAACAGTTCGGGGGCGTGCTGAATTTCGTCAATCACGACCAGGCCGGTGAGGCCCTGCAATGCCAGTTGCGGCTGCGCAAGCTGCGCGCGCGAGGCGGGGTCTTCCAGGTCGAACCAATTTGGCGAGCCGGGTTCGAGCAGGCCGCGCGCCAGGGTGGTTTTGCCCACCTGGCG
>JAYUQE010000511.1:0-7348 GCA_043756905.1 Burkholderiales bacterium
GGGCAGCAGCTTGAGCACGTACTCGGCGCCCAGCACTGCCATGGTGTAGGACTTCAGGTTTCGATTCAAGGTGGAAAAGAAGACCCAGCCACCCGGCGCCACGAGTTGGGCACAGGCATTGATCACCGAGGCTGGGTCGGGCACATGTTCGAGCATCTCCATGCAGGTGACCACGGCGTAAGTGCCGGCGGCCTGCGTGGCCAGCTGTTCGACAGCGACTTCCAGGTATTCGACGTTACTCACACCCGTCTCCAGAGCATGCAGTCGCGCCACACCCAGTGGCTTGGTCGCCAGGTCGATGCCGGTGACATGCGCTGCCCTGGCGGCCATGGCTTCGGCCAAGATGCCGCCGCCGCAGCCGACGTCGAGCACGTGCTTGCCGGCGAGCTTGGCCCGCTCGTCGATCCACTGGAGGCGCAAGGGATTGATGTCATGCAGCGGCCGAAACTCGCTTTGCTTGTCCCACCAACGGTGAGCAAGTTGGCTGAATTTCTGGAGCTCTTGGGGGTCGGCGTTGATCATGTGTGTCCTGCCGCCATCGTGGCACATGCGGGCTTCAAGAGACCGGCCCGAAACGAAAAAACCCCGCCGAGGCGGGGTTTGGGCCGTGCCCTGGCGGGCGGTTTGGCAAGCCCCTTGCGGGGCCGGCGTCACTTGGCGGCGCGGGTACCGACGACTTCGATCTCAACGCGGCGATTCTTGGCGCGGCCTTCCGTTGTCTTGTTGTCGGCAACAGGCTGCTTCTCGCCTTTGCCTTCGGTGTAGACACGATTCTTCTCGACACCCTGTTTCACCAAATAGGCCTTGACCGCATCAGAGCGGCGTATCGAGAGCTTCTGGTTGTAGGCATCGCTGCCATGCGAATCGGTGTGGCCGACGGCGATGATGACTTCCAGGTTCACACCCTTGGTCTTGCTTACCAGATCGTCGAGCTTGGCACGGGCTTCGGGCTTCAGCACGGACTTGTCGTAGTCGAAGAACGCATCCGCTGCGAAGGTGACCTTCTCAGCAGCCGGGCGGGCCGGCGCAGCCGGTGCTGGGGCAGGAGCCGGAGCGGGTGCCGGGGCGGGTGCAGGCGGCGCAGCCGGAGGCGGCGCAGGCGGCGGGGGCGGCGGAGCCGGGCGCGCAGCCGGCGCAGGTGCCGGTGCTGGGGCAGGGGCAGGCTTGATGGCGCCGTCGCAATTGGCCGCTGCCGTGGCTGGCGTCCAGTTGGCATCGCGCCAGCACAGTTCGTTGGTACCGTTCTTCCAGACGGTGCCGTCAGTGGCGCGCCAGTTGTCAACGGCGCCCGCTTGCGCAAACGCTGCCATCGGGGCCGCGACCGCAAACGATGCGAAAAGCATCGCCACCTTATTCAGTTTCTTCATGGTTGTCCTCTCAAGGAAAGCCGCAATTGCGTGCGAAACGTCCAAAAACGAAATCGTGTAGTGCAGGCAAGTAGCCCACTTGGGCGGGCATCCGCCACCGACGAGTCATTGTGCCAGAGCTTGCCGGATGAGCCGCATTTTGGCGCCTGCTGCGAGCCTTGCCGCTACCGTTGTTGCGCAAGTACGACATGGGGCGACGCTTAGAATCCGCCACCTCGCGCCCTGCGTGAACACCTATAAGGACGCCGTCTTGCAGCGACGCGCGCCCACCAGCGCATGACCCAGTTCGCCAAAGAAACCCTGCCCATCAGCCTTGAAGAGGAGATGCGCAGGTCGTACCTCGACTACGCCATGAGCGTGATCGTGGGTCGCGCGCTGCCCGATGCGCGTGATGGTTTGAAGCCCGTGCATCGGCGCGTGTTGTTTGCCATGCACGAGCAGAACAACGACTGGAACCGCCCGTTCAAGAAGAGCGCGCGCATCGTCGGCGATGTGATGGGTAAATACCACCCGCACGGCGACAGCGCCATTTACGACACCATCGTGCGCATGGCGCAACCGTTTTCGCTGCGCCATATGCTGGTCGACGGCCAGGGCAACTTCGGCTCGGTGGATGGCGACAACGCCGCGGCGATGCGTTACACCGAAATCCGCTTGTCGAAAATCGCTCACGAGATGCTGGCCGACATCGACAAGGAGACCGTCGACTTCGCCCCGAATTACGACGGCAGTGAAAAGGAGCCGTTGGTGCTGCCCACCCGGCTGCCCAACCTGCTGATCAATGGCTCATCAGGCATTGCGGTGGGCATGGCCACCAATATTCCGCCGCACAACCTGAATGAAGTGGTCGATGCCTGTCTGCACCTGCTGCACCACCCGCAGGCCACGATCGACGAATTGATGGAGATCATTCCGGCGCCTGACTTCCCCACCGCCGGCATCATCTACGGCCTGGCCGGCGTGCGCGAGGGTTATCGCACCGGCCGCGGCAAGGTGGTGATGCGCGCCAAATGCCACTTCGAAGACATCGACAAGGGTTCGCGCCAATCGATCATCGTTGACGAGCTGCCCTATCAAGTCAACAAGAAGACGCTGCAAGAGCGCATGGCCGAGTTGGTGAACGAGAAGAAGCTCGAAGGCATCAGCCACATCCAGGACGAGAGCGATAAATCAGGCATGCGCCTGGTGATCGAACTCAAGCGTGGCGAAGTGCCCGAGGTGGTGCTGAATAACCTGTACAAGCAGACGCAACTGCAAGACAGCTTCGGCATCAACATGGTGGCGCTGGTCGATGGCCAGCCCAAGCTGTGCAACCTGCAGCAATTGCTGGCGATCTTTCTGGAACACCGCCGCGAGGTGGTGACGCGGCGCACGGTGTTCGAGCTGCGCAAGGCGCGCGAGCGCGGCCATGTGCTTGAAGGCCTGGCCGTGGCCTTGGCCAACATCGACGAATTCATTCGCATCATCCGCAACTCCCCCACGCCGCCCGTGGCCAAGGTGGAGTTGATGGCGCGCAGCTGGGATTCACTCATGGTGCGCGAGATGCTCGCCCGCGCTGAGGGCGACGCCCCGGGTGGGCGCGGCGCGTTCCGCCCCGAGAAACTGCCCGCGCACATGGGCTTGCAGCCCGATGGCCTGTACCGCCTGTCTGACGACCAGGCCGGCGAAATCTTGCTGATGCGCCTGCAGCGCCTCACCGGCCTGGAGCAAGACAAGATCTTGAGTGAATACAAAGAGGTGATGGCCGAGATTGCCGACCTGCTCGACATCCTGTCCAAGCCCGAGCGTGTGACGCAGATCATCGGCAACGAGCTGACGACGCTGAAGGCCGAATTCGGCCAGAGCAAGCTGGCCGCGCGGCGCAGCGTGGTCGAGCACAACGTACAGGAGCTTGGCACCGAAGACCTGATCACGCCGACCGACCTGGTGGTCACGCTCAGCCACACCGGCTACATCAAGAGCCAGCCGCTCACCGAATACCGCGCGCAGCGCCGCGGCGGGCGCGGCAAGCAGGCGGCGCAGACCAAGGCTGACGACTGGATCGACCAGTTGTTCATTGCCAACACGCACGACTGGATCCTGTGCTTCAGCAACCGCGGCCGGGTGTATTGGCTCAAGGTATGGGAAGTGCCGCAGGCCGGGCGCGCCAGCCGCGGCCGGCCCATCGTCAACATGTTCCCCTTGCTGGCCGACGAAAAGATCAATGTCGTGCTGCCTCTCACCGGCGAGTTCCGCCGCTTTCCCGGCGACCACTTCATCTTCATGGCCACGGTGCTGGGCACGGTGAAGAAGACCTCGCTCGATGAATTCAGCAACCCGCGCAAGGCCGGCATCATTGCGGTCGATCTCGACCCCGGTGACCAACTCATCGGCGCCGCGCTCACCGACGGCAAGCACGACGTGATGCTGTTCAGCGACAGTGGCAAGGCGGTGCGTTTCGATGAAGACGATGTGCGCCCGATGGGCCGCCAGGCGCGCGGTGTCAAAGGCATGAAGCTCGACGACGGCCAGAGCCTGATCGCCATGCTGGTGGCGGAAGACGAAACGCAGAGCGTGCTCACCGCCACCGAGAACGGCTATGGCAAGCGCACCAGCATCCTTGAATACACGCGCCACGGCCGCGGCACCAAGGGCATGATTGCGATCCAGCAAACCGAACGCAACGGCCGCGTCGTGGCCGCCACGCTGGTGCGCGCGGCTGACGAGATCATGCTCATCACCGACAAGGGCGTGCTGGTGCGCACGCGCGTCAGCGAGATCCGCGAACTCGGCCGCGCCACGCAGGGCGTGACCCTGATTGCGCTGGACGGCGGCGACAAGCTTTCCGGCCTGCAGCGCATTGTTGAAAACGATGCCAATGGCGAACCCGAACCCGATGCTGCCGGCACCCCCGGCGATGAAAGCGCCTGAATGTTGAAAACTTGCATGCTGGTGTTGGCACTGGCTAGCCCACTGGTGGCCGCTGCCCAGGCACCAGCCGCGTCAGTGCCGAAAAAAGAGCTGGTGGCCAAGGTGCTGCAACTGCAACAGCCCGGCATTGAAGGCCTGGCGCGCACGCTGGTTGAACAGCCGGTGCATCAAATGATGCAGCAGGTGGGCCTGATGGTGCAGCAGCGCGTGCCAGCCGACAAACGCGAAGCCATGGGCCAGGCGATCCAGGGTGACGTGAAGAAGTATCTTGAAGAAGCCTTCCCGATCGTGCGCGACAGCGCCGTGAAGCTGGCGCCTTCAACCATTGGCGCGCTGCTCGAAGAAAAATTCAGCGAAGACGAGCTCAAGCAACTGGTCGCCATTCTTGAATCACCCGTGCAGAAGAAATTTCAGCAACTGGGCGGCGACATGCAGCGCAGCCTGACCGAAAAGCTGGTGGCCGAAAGCCGCGCCGCCGTGCAGCCCAAACTGGCGGCACTTGAAAAAGCCGTTGCCGGACGTATCGGTCCGCCCGCCAAACCGGCTGGCGCTGGCAGTGCCGCGAAAAAGCCCTGAGATGCAGCGCCCGGCCGCCTCACTGCCCGAGCTGCGTGCGCTGATCGACAGCGCCGACCGCGAGTTGCTGGCGCTGCTCAACCGCCGCGCCGCGCTGGCCTTGGAGGTGGGTGAATTGAAGAAGACCGAAGGCTCGGCGGTCTTTCGCCCCGAGCGTGAGGCCCAGGTCATCGAAGGGTTGAAGGTAGCCAACAGCGGGCCGCTAAGCAGCGCCAGCATCGGCCCCATCTGGCGCGAAATCATGTCGGCCTGCCGCGCACTGGAAAGCCCGTTGCGCGTGGCCTACCTCGGCCCGGCGGGCACCTTCAGCGAAGAGGCCGCGCTGGCGTACTTCGGCGCGTCGATCGAGCGTGTGCCGTGTGCCAGCTTTGACGAAGTCTTTCGCAGCGCCACCGCCGGCGCCGCGGACTTTGCCGTGGTGCCGGTTGAAAACTCCACCGAAGGCGTGGTCGCGCGTTCGCTCGATTTGTTCCTGCACACGCCGCTGGCGATCGTGGGTGAAACCAGCCTGCTGGTGCGTCACAACCTGCTGCGCCGCGTGCCCGGCCACCAGGGCATCAGCGCGGTGGTGGCCCACCCACAGGCGCTGGCGCAATGCCAGGGATGGCTCAATCAACACCTGCCGCAAGTGGAACGCCGGCCCGTTGCCAGCAATGCCGAAGGTGCGCGCCTGGCCGCACTTGACGACACGCTGGCCGCGTTGGCCGGGCTGCGCGCCGCCGGCGAATACGGCTTGCATGTGGTCGCGCCGGCCATCCAAGACGATGCCCACAACCGCACACGTTTCGCCGTGCTGGCGCACCCCGAACGCCAACCCTTGCCCGCACCCAGCGGGCGCGATTGCACCAGCCTGGTGGTGTCAGTGCCCAACCGCCCTGGCGCCGTGCACGACATGCTCGTGCCGCTGAAAGAAAACGGCGTCTCGATGACGCGCTTCGAGTCGCGCCCGGCGCGTTCGGGGCAGTGGGAGTATTACTTCTACGTTGACCTCGAAGGCCACCCGCAGCAGCCGCATGTGGCCGCTGCGCTGGCTCAACTGCGCGCCGCCTGCGCGTTCTTCAAGCTGCTCGGCGCCTACCCGGTGGACGCGGCGTGAAGCGGCTGCCCACAACATCGCCAAGCCAGCGCTGCCTGAAAGCAAAGGTGCGCTGATGTTCAACCAGCTCGGCGTCATCGGTTGCGGTTTGATGGGCGGCTCATTCGCCCTGGCCTTGAAGCGCGGCGGCCTGGTCAAGCGCGTGGTGGGCTACAGCAAGTCGCCCTCGACCACCGAAAAGGCCAAGAAGCTGGGCGTGATTGACGACATCGCCGAATCGGCCCTGCAGGCCGTGTCGGGCTCCGACATCGTCTTGCTGGCCGTGCCAGTGTCAGCCACCGAAACCACGTTTCGCGCCATCCGCCACCTGATCGAACCCAATGTCTTGTTGATGGACGTGGGCAGCACCAAGCGCGATGTGGTTGACGCGGCGCGGCGCGCGCTGCGCGAGCGCGTGGCCTCGTTCGTGCCGGCGCACCCGATCGCGGGCAAGGAAGCGCATGGCGTGAACCACGCCGATGCCTCGCTGTACATGGGCCGCCAGGTGATCCTCACGCCGCTGGCGCAGACCCTGCCAGAACTGGTGCAACGGGCCACGGATGTGTGGTCGGCCGTGGGCGCGCAAGTGTTGAGGATGACGCCCGAGAACCACGACGCCGCCTTCGCCGCGGTGAGCCATCTGCCGCACCTGCTGGCCTATGCCTTCTTTTCGAGCGTGACCAGCCAACCCGCGGGCCGCGATTTTCTGTCGCTGGCCGGGCCGGGGTTTCGCGACTTCACGCGCATTGCCGCCGGTGAGCCCACGATGTGGCGCGACATCCTGCTGGCCAACCGTGAAGAAGTGCTGAAGCAGACCGAACGCTTTCGCCAGACGCTGCAGGCCATGGAAGCCCTCATCCGCGCGGGCAACGCCACGGCCCTGGAAGAATTGCTGCGCGCGGTGTCCGAGGCCCGCAGCCAGTGGCACCTGGGTGCGGCGCGGGGCGCGGGCCCGCGGCATTGAGGCACGCTGTTGTGCGGGTCGCGCCGGGCGCGGCAGGCAAGTAGCTTGAAACGTTAATCAGGCACGCGGCTCGGCCGCGCGCCGCCATACCCCAGCGATGTACGACATCCCCTTTCTTGACCTGCCGCCGCTGCGCCGCGCTTCGGGCACGGTGCGCCTGCCCGGCTCCAAGAGCATCTCCAACCGCGTGCTGTTGCTGGCCGGGCTGTGCGCCGGCCGCACGGCGATCCACGACCTGCTTGATTCCGACGACACCCGGGTCATGTTGCAAGCCCTGCAAACGCTGGGCTGCGGCGTGCAGCGTGACGGCGCGGTGCTGCACCTCACCGGGCTGGGTGGCCGGCTGGTGATGCACGATGCCAAGCTGCACCTGGGCAACGCCGGCACCGCCATGCGCCCGTTGGCCGCTGCGCTGGCGGTGCTGGCCACCACCCAGGGCGGGCAGTTCGAGCTGCA